>NZ_BANB01000433.1 GCF_000964365.1 Acidisphaera rubrifaciens HS-AP3
GGCCGACGTGCCGCTCGGCCCGGCCGCGCGCCCGCGACAGGCCGGCGACGGGGTCACGCCCGCCGGGTGCGGGCTGATGGCGGAGGTTTATGCCCGGCTGTACCACCTGACCGGCGAGGCATCGTTCCGTGACCGGGCCGAGGGGCTGCTGCGCGCCTTCGCGGGCTATGGGGAGGGGCTGGCCGGCATGCCGACCCTGCTTGCCGCCGCCGATCTGCTGGAGGACGGCGCCCTGGTCGTCGTCACCGGCACGCCCGGACAAGCCGCCGCCCTGCGGCAGGTCGCGCTGGCCGCACCCGATCCGGCGGTCGCGGTGCTGAGCGTCGCCGACACGGCATCACTGCCCGTGACGCATCCGGCGCACGCGAAGGCGGCGCCGCCGGGCGGGGCGGCGGCCTATGTCTGCCGCGGCGGCGTCTGCTCGCTGCCGGTGAGCGATCCGGCGGCGCTCGCCGCGCGGCTACGGCGGCGCCGGGACGGCTAGGCGTAGGTCGCGACCGGATTGCCCGCCTCGTCGCAGGCGTCGGTGACGACGGAAAAGCCGGTCAGAAGGTTGGCGCCGAAAGCCGTCGAGATCGCGCAATCGACCGCATCGCGCCCGCGGGCCATCAGGATGCGGCCGATGCGCGGATGGTTGTGCCGTGCATCGACGGTGTACCAGCGCCCGTCGAGGAACACCTCCACCCAGGCGCTGAAATCCATCGGATTCGGGTCCAGCGGCACGCCGATGTCGCCCAGATAGCCCGTGCAGTAGCGTGCCGGGATGTTCATGCAGCGGCAGAACGCGATGGTGAGATGCGCGAAGTCGCGGCAGACGCCGATGCGCTCCTGATAGCCTTCCCACGCGGTGCGGGTGTTGCGCGCGTGGATGTAGCCGAACGTCAGATGCGTATGGACGAAATCGACGATCGCCTGCACGCGCGCCCAGCCGAGCGGCGTCCCGCCGAACAGCGACCATGCGACATCCCCCAGCCGGTCGGTCTCGCAGTAGCGGCTGGCGAGCAGGAAGACGAGCACGTCGTGCGGCAGCGCCTCCAGCGGCAGCTGCTGCGCCCAGGGGGCGACCAGATCCGCTTCGCCCGTGTCGGCGATCACGAAGCGCGTGCTGATCGTGCTGCGGCCCGGCGGCAGGGTGACGCGGTGACAGGTGTTGTCGAACCCGTCCTGGTACTCGGTGACCGCGAGCGGGCAGGAAAATGCCAGATGGTGCGGCGTGCGGAGATCATGGACGCGGCTGGGGTGCACGCTGAGCTGCAGCAGCATCGGGGTCGGGCCGGCACAGTCATAGGTCAGATCGAAGCCGGCACGAATATGCATGGCGGGTCCTTCGGAGGCGGTAGTGCGTGTTGACGGGATTGGGCACGACGCAGGCGCTGCGTGCAGGCACGACGCTCATCGGCAGCCGGGGTTCCCCGCCGGACCGCCTCGCCGGCAGGCAGGGATCGGCCGGGGGACCGCGACAACCCCTGGTCCGATGCGCCTGCCCTGGGCACACTGTCGCCCATGATCGCGCCGCTGCTCCGCCCCGACGAACCCCATCCCGTCCGTATCCGTCCCGCCCGCCGGGACACGCCGTTCGTCCTCGCCTGCGACCATGCGGGACGGCGGATACCGGCGGCACTCGGCACCCTCGGGCTGCCCGAGGCAGAACTGGACCGCCATATCGCCTGGGACATCGGCATCGCCGGCGTGGGTGACGCTCTTGCCGAAGCAATCGGCGCGCCATTGATCGAGCAGGTCTATTCGCGCCTCGTGATCGACTGCAACCGCCGGCCCGGCCACCCGACCTCGATCCCGGTGATCAGCGAACGGACCGAGATACCCGGCAACCGCGGCATCACGCCCGACGAGGCCGCCGCCCGGATGGCCGCGATATTCACACCGTATCACGACGCGCTGGCGGCGTCCCTGGCGGCGGCGCGGTCACGGGGGCCGGCGCTGCTGGTCGCCCTGCACAGCTTCACGCCCGTGTTCAAGGACGTCGCGCGTCCCTGGCATGCCGGTGTCCTGCATTTCCGCGAAATGCGTCTGGCCGGCATCATGCTCGACCTCCTGCGGGCCGAGGGCGATCTCGTCGTCGGCGACAACGAGCCGTATCAGCTCACCGGCACCAGCGACTACACCGTGCCGTTCCATGCCGAGGAGCGCGGCGAGCCGTATCTGGAGCTTGAAATCAGGCAGGATCTGATTGCCGAACCGGACGGCCAGCGCGCCTGGGCCGCCCGGCTGGCGCGGCTGCTGCCGCTGGCGTGGAGTCGCTTTTGAGCGATCTATCACTTGCGGCCATCGCCGAGACCGTTATCGAAATCGATGCGCGGGAGCGATTTCCGTACTCCACGCAAGTGCGATTCAGTCAGCGCTTTCCCGAAGCGGAACGGGCGTTTTTCTCGGCACCGTTCGACTGGACATGGCCGACGCGGGTCTATTGCCTCCGGGATGTCGTATATGATCCGGCAACGGGGGCGATTTACAAAGATGGTCTTTTGGTAGCGGATTGCAGAAACAATCCGGATGCATTGCAGAGCATTGAGCATTGCTCGCCGGACACCCTGATAACGATGCCAAGTGACCGGTGGGTCGTCATTGGTGCGCACAGGCACTCGGGGTTATATTATCATTTTGTGATATCCGATCTGCCCGCACTCGTTTGGGGCAGCATAGAAGCAAAGCGGATCGGGGATTTCCAACTCCTGTTACCGGCGCTACGTCCTTTCCAAAGGAGCTATCTCGATTTTTACGGGCTGGCGCCTGCACCGCGAGTTGAGGCAGCAGAGGGCAAGCTCTACCACTTGCCGCAGGCGGTGTTTTCCGATTTCCATCTTGGATCGAACTTGTTCCAGATATCGACGGCGACACGGCGGCTTTTTGCATATGGGCGACATCGGGCACCGGACGCCGCTACCCCGCCGAGGCTCTATATCAGCCGACGCGATACCTCCCACCGTCACGTACGAAACGAAACCCTATTGTACGAGCTACTGCAAAAGTACGGCTACGTTGCAGTTGAACTGGCGGGTCTTTCGCTCGAAACACAGATTGCAATGTTCCGCAACGCCCAGAGCGTCGTCGCACCGCATGGAGGCGGTCTGACAAATCTTGTTTATGCGACCCGCGGCGCGCAGGTGCTGGAACTGTTCACCGAAGGCTGGCTTAATCCTTGTTACAACGTGATCGCAAAATCGGTACAGATGGATTATTGGGCTGACGTGTCTCCTGCGACCCCCGAAGCGGGAGGTCTTCAGGCTCATATGATCGTCGATATCGATCGGTGTACCGAACTTCTCGAGGAAATGCACGCGCGACAGCGCAGCCAAGAACGGTTCGAACTTATAGAAAGCGGGCCGCCTCTTATCTGAAAGGCCGCTCAGCGGCCCATCGCCTGGTAGGCTGCGATGCAGGCGATATCGACGATCTGGCTCACGCTCGCGTCCATCGACACGATCTGCGCCGGGCGTTCCAGGCCGATCAGCAACGGACCGATCGTGCTGCCGCCGCCGAAGCGCGGGGCGAGGCGCGAGGTGATGTGGGCGGAATGCAGTCCGGGCATCACCAGCACGTTGGCCGGGCCGGTCAGCCGGCAGAACGGATAGAGCGCGCGATAGCTCGGGTCGAGGGCGACGTCGGGGCTCATCTCGCCGTCGTATTCGAAATCGACGCCGTGCTGATCGAGGATCGCGACAGCCTCGCGCATGACCTCCGCCGCCGTGTGCATCGGGTTGCCGAAGGTCGAGTGCGACACCAGCGCAACGCGCGGCTCGTGGCCGAGCCGACGTGCCGCCTGCGCCGCGCCGATGGCGATGTCGGCCATCTCGCGCGCGTTGGGGCGGAAATGCACGAGCGTGTCGGCGATGAAGATGGTGCTGCCGCGCACGCCGAGCATCAAGGTCAGACCGAAGGCGAGGCCGCGTCCCATGCCGATCGGCGCGGTCGCGATCGCGTGGCCGATATCCTCCAGGCAGACGGCGGGCGAACGGGTCAGGCCCGTCACCATCGCGTCGGCGTCGTGGAGGGCGACCATGCAGGCGGCGAAGACGTTGCGGTCCTGATTGACCATGCGCTGGCAGTCGCGGAACAGCGCGCCGCGACGCTGCATGCGGCGATACAGGAACTCCGCGAAGTCGCGGTTGCGGTGCGACAGGCGCGCGTTGTGGATCTCGATCCCCGCCGCCTCGCCGAGCCCGAGGGAAGCCATCGTCGCGCGCACCCGGTCCTCGCGCCCGATCAGTACCGGCGTGCCGTAGCCGGCGTTGCGGAAGGCGACGGCGGCGCGCACCATCTTCTCCTCCTCACCCTCGGCGAAGACGACGCGCTTGGGATTCTCGCGCACGGATTCCATGATGGCATCGAGCGCGCTGGATGTCGGATCGAGCCGACCCGACAGCTCGCGGCTGTAGCGCCGCAGATCGGCGATCGGCCGCTGCGCCACGCCGCTGTCCATCGCGGCGCGGGCGACCGCCGGCGGCACGCGCGAGATCAGCCGCGGATCGAACGCGTTGGGGATGATGTAGTCCGGCCCGAAGGTCAGCCGGCTGCCGGCGGAGGCGTTGTGTACCTCGTCCGGCACGTCCTCGCGCGCGAGCTGCGCCAGCGCCTCGGCCGCCGCCACCTTCATCGCCTCGTTGATCGTCCGCGCCCGCACGTCGAGCGCGCCGCGGAAGATGTAGGGAAAGCCGAGGACGTTGTTCACCTGGTTCGGATAGTCGCTGCGCCCCGTGGCGATGATCGCGTGCGGGCTGACGGCGCGCGCCTCCTCCGGCGTGATTTCCGGGTCGGGATTGGCCATGGCGAAGATGATCGGCTTGTCGGCCATGGTGCGGACCATGTCCTGCGTCAGCGCGCCCTTGACCGACAGGCCGAAGAACACGTCCACGCCGTCCACGGCCTGCGCGAGCGTGCGGGCCGTCGTCTGCACGGCATGCGCGCTCTTCCACTGGTTCATGCCGTCGGTGCGGCCCTGGAACACCACGCCCTTGGTGTCGCAGAGCATGACGTGCTCCGGCCGCATCCCCATCGCCTTGACCAGTTCGGCGCAGGCGATGGCGGCGGCGCCGGCGCCGTTGATGACCAGACGCGTGGTCGCGAGATCGCGGCCGGTCAGGTGACAGGCGTTGATCAGCCCGGCGGCGGCGACGATGGCGGTGCCGTGCTGGTCATCGTGGAAGACGGGAATATCCATCAGCTCGCGCAGCCGCTGCTCGATCATGAAGCATTCGGGCGCCTTGATGTCCTCGAGATTGATGCCGCCGAAGCCGGGGCCGAGATAGCGGACGCAGTTGACGAACGCGTCCACATCCTCGGTCCCCACCTCGAGGTCGATGCCGTCCACGTCCGCGAAGCGCTTGAACAGCGCGACCTTGCCCTCCATGACCGGCTTGGAGGCGATGGCGCCGAGATTGCCGAGGCCGAGCACGGCAGTTCCGTTTGAAACGACGGCCACCATGTTGCCCTTGGTCGTGTAGTCATAGGCGAGCGCCGGATCGCGCTGGATATGCAGGCAGGGTTCGGCGACGCCGGGGGAATAGGCGAGGCTGAGGTCGCGGGCCGTCGTCAGCGGCTTGGTGATGCGCGTCTCGAGCTTGCCGGGCCGTCCGGAGGCGTGGACGGCCAGCGCTTCCTCGGCGGTGATCCGCGCCGTGCGCGTATCGATTCCATCGGCCATCGCTGTCCTCCCCCGCGCCGCCGATGCCGTGTCCGGGCCGGCGATTAGCCGTCTATGATGGGCGGCCCGCGAAGGGATGGGAAGCCGCGCCGGGGCATGGGTGGCGGGCGGCCGAAGCGGGCGCCAGGCGCCGCATGGCGGCAGCCGGGGGGCGCCGGATCAGGCCCGTTCGAAGAAAAAGGCGATGCAGGGCTGACGCAGCAGCCGCACGCCGCCGTCGAGCGTCTCCGCATGCGTCTCGAAACGCTGCCGCACGGCGTCGCGCACCGCCGGATCCGCCGCCCGCCCGGCCCGGGCCGGATCGACGTCGATCATGGTGCGGATCAGCTCGTCCGGCCCCGATACCGTCCGCGTCACCTCGTAGGGCCGCCGCGCGCGCCGCGCGAGGCCGGCGACGGCCCCGTCTTCGAGCAGCGCGATGGAACGGGTGCGCACCTCGGTCTCGTCCTCCAGCGGCTTGAGCACCTCGCTCATCGGACCGTGCGGCGTCGGTTCCACGACGAACAGCCCGCCGCCCGGCCGCAATGTCCGCGCCGCCTCGTCAAAGGCGCGCATCTGCTCGTCGGGCGCGAAATGATGCAGCGTGAAGATGCAGCAGACGACGTCGAGGCTCGCGTCCGGGAACGGCAGCGCCCCGGCGCGACCGATGCGCAGCCGCGATGCGTCGATGCCGGCGGCGCGCGCCCGGGCCAGCTGGCCCTCGTCGGTCTCGAGCCCGATCGCGTCGGCGCCGTGCCGCAGCAACTCCTGCAGGAAGCCGCCGCCGCCGCAGCCGACGTCGAGGATCGTGCAACCGGACAGCGGACGCAGGCCGGCGAGTTCGTCGGCATGCAGCCGCGCGGATGGAACGGGTGTCGTCACGCAAATACCTCCTGGCCGGACAGGAACGCCGTCGCGTCGCAGCACCCTGCCCGCCGCGCCGGCCGCCGTCCAGGCAGGCGCAGGGTCAAACGGTCGTGCTCACGGTCCAGGTGGCGGACCTCACGAGCGTGGAGCCGAGCAGGATGCGCACCACGTGGTCCAGTTCGGCCGGCTCGGCCGTCGTCGGCACCAGGATCGCGGCGAGTTCGACCTGATCCTCGCTCTCCGACAGCGCCTCGACCTCACGCACCGGATAGCTGGCCTGGGTGAGCACCTCGTCCAGCAGGTCGCGCACCGCCGACACGTCGTCGCGGTCGCAGACGGCGTGGACCTGGTATTGCGCCTCCGTCGCGCCGCCGGCGAGCGGGCGGCGGTTGAGCCAGTTCACCAGCGGGCGCAGCAGCGTGTTGCCGGCCAGGATGAAGCCGGTGACCGTCACGGCCTCCGCCTCCAGCCCCGCGCCGGCGAAGGCGCCGACGGCGGCCGAGCACCACAGCGTCGCCGCCGTGTTGAGGCCGCGTATGCTCGCGCCGTCCTTGAGGATGACGCCGGCGCCGAGGAAGCCGATGCCGGAGACGACATAGGCGATGATGCGGGTCGCCCCTTCCGCCCCGTTCACCCGCAGCCCGAGATCGGCGAAGGCCGCGGCACCCACGGCGACGAGGACGTTGGTGCGCAGCCCGGCGTTGCGTTGCCGCCATTGCCGCTCGAAGCCGATCGCGGTGCCGAGGGCGAACGCGACCGCGAGGCCGATAAGCGTGCCGAGATACGCCGTCATCGCGGCACGCCCACCGCCCTCGCCGCCTCAGTGACCCAGTGCCACCTGCACGACCTTGACGGCCACCAGCAGCACCGCGGCAACGAGATAGCCGCGCAGCAGCGCCATCCAGATCCGCCGGCCGCGGCCCATCACCGCCGGCGGCAGCTGGTCGAGCGACGGCATCCGCCACGTCGCGCGCACCAGCCGCGCGCGCTCGC
>NZ_BANB01000432.1 GCF_000964365.1 Acidisphaera rubrifaciens HS-AP3
GCTTCTCGACCGTCGCGGCCAGCACATAGCCGCCCCCGCGCACCGTCTTGATCAGCTGCGCGTTGCGGCCGTCATCCTCAAGCTTGCGGCGCAGCCGGCTGATCGCGACGTCGATCGCGCGGTCGAACGGCCCCGCCTGCCGCCCGCGCAGCAGGTCGAGCAGCATGTCGCGCGTCAGCACCCGGTTCGGCCGCTCCACGAGCGCCTGCAGCAGGTCGTATTCGCCGCCGGTCAGCGGCACCTCCACCCCCTCGGGGTTCAGCAGGCGCCGCCGGGCGGGCTCCAGGGTCCAGCCGTTGAAGCCGAGCGCCTGCGTGCCGTGGTCGGCCTTGCGCTCCGCCGCCTCGCCCGCGCGGCGCAGCACGGCGCGGATGCGGGCGAGCAGTTCGCGGGGATTGAACGGCTTGGCCACGTAGTCGTCGGCCCCGAGTTCGAGGCCGATGATCCGATCGGTCTCCTCGCCCATCGCCGTCAGCATCACGATCGGCGTGTCCGCCTGTGTCCGTATCCAGCGCGCGAGGTCGAGCCCGCCCTCGCCCGGCAGCATGAGGTCGAGGACGACGAGCTGGTAATGCCCCTGCGTCCAGGCCCTGCGGGTCTCGCGCCCGTCCCGCACGGCGGTGACGCGCATGCGGTTTCGCTCCAGGAAGCGCGCGAGCAGATCGCGGATTTCCCGGTCGTCATCCACCACGAGGATGTGCGGCATCTGGTCCATGACCGAGCTAATCTATTGGATCGGTGGGAGTTCCGGCAGGGGGCGGCAGGCAATCGTTGCACTTGGTTGCACTTCGACCACGACGGCCGGGACCGCCGCCGCCGGCGCGCAGGGCAGTCACGAGAGATTGCCCAACCGAGATACGAAACCCATGGCGGCATTCCCATGTAACATCCGTGGCCAGTGCCGCAGCCAGGAGTGAGACGGACATGAGACGGTCTTTAACGGCGGCCCTTGCCGCAACGCTGCTGACGATCCCCGCGATGATGGCCGCGCCCGCGTGGGCGCAGCAGGCGCCGCCATCGCGGTCCCTCGCCGTCCCGCCGGGCGTTCGCGGCGGGACAAGCGCCGCGCCCCCC
>NZ_BANB01000431.1 GCF_000964365.1 Acidisphaera rubrifaciens HS-AP3
GCTATTACGACCGCACGCTGGCCGGCCTGCCGGGGGCGCAGGCGATCGGCTGCGCCTATGCGTTGCAGGAGATGGCGACCGTGCCCACCGGACCCCACGACATCCGCCTGCCCGCCGTCGCGACCGAGCGCGGCCTGATCCGCTGCGGCGGCTGAGCCGTGCGCATCCTGTTCCTCGGCGACACGGTGGGGCGCAGCGGGCGCGAGGCGGCGGCGGCGGCGCTGCCGGATCTGCGGGCCGCGCTGCGGATCGACCTCGCCATCGTCAACGCCGAGAACGCGTCGCACGGCTTCGGCCTCGCGCCGGACATGGCGGCGGCGCTCTTCGCGGCGGGGGCGGACGTGATCACGCTCGGCAACCACGCCTGGGACCGCCGGGAGATCATCCCCTACATCGCGGCGACGCCGCGGCTGCTGCGCCCGCTGAACTTCCCGCCGGGCACGCCGGGGCAGGGCAGCACGGTGGTCAGCCTCGCCGACGGGCGGCGGGCGCTGGTGATGAACGCCATGGGACGGCTGTTCATGGACCCGCTCGACTGCCCCTTCCGCGGCACGCAGGAGATGCTGGCGCGCCACCGCCTCGGCACCACGGTCCATGCGATCGTCTGCGACTTCCACGCCGAGGCGACGAGCGAGAAGATGGCCTATGCCCATGCGTTCGACGGTCAGATGTCGCTGGTGGTGGGGACGCACACGCATGTGCCGACCGCCGACCATCAGGTGCTGCCGGGCGGCACCGCGTTCCAGAGCGATGCCGGCATGTGCGGCGACTATGACAGCGTGATCGGCATGGCCAAGGAAGGCGCCGGAGCGCGCTTCTGGCGCAAGATGCCGGGCGAGCGCCTGGCGCCGGCCGAGGGGCCGGCGACCGTCTGCGGCCTGTTCGTCGAGACCGACGACGCAAGCGGCCTCGCCCGCCGGGTGGAGCCGGTGCGCCTGGGCGGCCGGCTGTCGCAGATGATGCCCGCCTAGGTCCCCCGCCAAGGCCCCCCGCCTGACGCCACCGCTTGACGCCGGCCGGCCGAGCGTCGAAATCGCCGGCATGGCCGGTCATTCCCAGTTCAAGAACATCATGCACCGCAAGGGCGCGCAGGATGCGCGGCGCGCCCGGCAGTTCGCCAAGGTGATCCGCGAGATCACCGTCGCCGCCCGCTCGGGCCTGCCCGATCCGGCGTCCAACCCGCGCCTGCGCGCGGCCATCTACGCGGCGCGCGAGGTCAACATGCCCCGCGACACGGTCGATCGCGCGATCAAGAAGGCGACCGGTGCCGGCGGCGGGGACGACTACGTGGAGGTCCGCTACGAGGGCTACGGCCCGGCCGGCGTCGCCGTGATCGTCGAGGCGCTGACCGACAACCGCAACCGCACGGCGTCGGACGTGCGCGCCGCGTTCAGCAAGCATGGCGGGGCGCTTGGGGAGACCAATTCGGTCAGCTTCCTGTTCAACCGTCTCGGCGTCGTGCGCTATCCCGCGAGCGTCGCCTCGGCCGACGACATGCTGGAGGCGGCGGTCGAGGCCGGCGCCGACAACGTCGAGACCGACGCCGACGCGCACGAGATCACCTGTGCCCCCGACGATTTCTTCGCCGTCCGCGACGCGCTCGAGAGCCGGTTCGGGCCGCCCGAGACGGCCAAGCTCGACTGGCGGCCGACCATGAGCGTGACCTTGGACGAGGACCGGGCGGCGTCGCTGCTGAAGCTGATCGACGCGCTCGACGACAACGACGACGTGCAGAACGTCTACGCGAACTTCGACATTCCGGACGCGGTGATGCAGAAACTCTCCGCCTGAACGGGCGGGGGCCACGCGGATGCTGCGTCTGCTGGGGGTCGATCCGGGACTGCGCCACACCGGCTGGGGCATCATCGCCGTGGACGGCAACCGGCTGATGCACGTGGCCGACGGGGTCATCAGCACCGACGGCGCCGACAGCGTGCCCGACCGGCTGCGCGCCCTGCACGACGCCCTCGCCGCCCTGATCGCCGCCCACGCGCCGCACGAGGCGGCGGTGGAGGAGACCTATGTCAACCGCAACGGCACCGCGACCTTGAAGCTCGGCTATGCCCGTGGCGTGGCACTGCTGGCGCCGGCGCTGGCGGGCATCCCGGTCGCCGAATATGCCGCCAAGTCGGTGAAGCTGTCGGTGGTCGGCACCGGCGGGGCGGAGAAGGCGCAGGTGGCGATGATGGTCCGCCGGCTGCTGCCCGGCGCCACGATCCGCCGCGCCGACGCGGCCGACGCGCTGGCCGTCGCGATCTGCCACGCCCACCACCGGGCGACGGCGCGCCGGTGGGTGCCGTCTAGGTTATGAATTGGAAACTTATTTCTCCGGCTCAGAGCTACGGCCAGAAGTAGTTGAAGGTGGAGCAAAGGGATTCACACCTCCGCCCGCTGCGGAGCCCGGCAGGCCGGCGCAAGTGCGATAAGCATTTGTTGCTTTCGTGCTGCCAACAAGAGACACGGTCCGCGGGCGCGTATTTCCTACGGTCAATACCATCTTGGTCGTATGATCCATGGCTTGTAGTAGTTCGACAATCTCGTCAGCCGTCAGTGTGGCTGCAACCATGTCATTAGTGGCCGTCCGTGTGGGAAAGCTTTTGTGTAACGCGCCGATATCGACAGACATTGTGCCCTCGGCATCAGCGGGTAGCGACCACGATTTATCGAGCACTCGCAGTTGTGTTCCGTCCATATCCGTTCTGAACGCGATGCCAGTCCCAAAATTAATCACGAGGCAAACATCCGGGGGCGCCAGCTCAGATGAGGAATGAGCACTGGCGGCCCAACCGCCAGATTCCGCAAGTATACGAAAGTCCTCGTCAGCAAGAGCTTGATGAGCCAAGAGGCCTATTGCGGCGAAAACAAACAGTAAACGGTACATATATACCTCCCAGCTATAGATCTTTCAAACGGTAGAGGCTGACTTGGTATCGCGCAATCAGGAATCCTGTGTCGGTCTTACAGCGTTCTTCGATGCTGGTTTCCGTTGCGCCATTCTCGTGGGTAATGCCCTTGCTGCCGCGTGCAGACGAGAGCCAAGTATCTGATTTAACAAAAAACTTCGAGCGTATGACATTCCTGCTCGCATGAGCCCGACGTGACCGGATGGGAGATGGTTGTATCGTGTCCTGCCCGCGAGCAAAGGTCCGCGGGTTGATCCTTAGCTTGCTGCAAACTGCAACGGATGGGCTGCTGCCGCTCGACTCGGACGCCTGCTAAAGGCTTCCCGCGCCAT
>NZ_BANB01000430.1 GCF_000964365.1 Acidisphaera rubrifaciens HS-AP3
TCGCTCTGCTGCGCCACCGCGGCTGCCGCCCGCTGTCCTCGGCGGCGTTGCGCTGGCACATGGGGGCGCGCACGCCGCCGCCGGACGGCTCCGTGCTCATCACCTTCGACGACGGCTACCGCGACTTCGCCGACTGCGCGTGGCCGCTGCTGCGCGAGGCCGGCTTCACGGCCGAGGTGTTCATCCCGACCGCGGCGATCGGCGGCACGGCCGACTGGGATGCGGCGTACGGGGCAGCGGCGCCGCTGCTCGACTGGGCCGCGGTCGCGGCGTTGGCGCAGGAGGGCGTCGTGTTCGGCAGCCATTTCGCAACCCATCTGGACGCGACAACGCTCTCCACCGCCGCGCTCGCCGACCAGCTCGCCGGGTCGCGGGCCGCGATCGAGACGCGTCTCGGCCGCGTGCCGCTGGCCTGCGCCGCCCCCTTTGGCGCGGTGGACGAGCGCTTTGCGTGGCTCGCGGCCGGGGCGGGCTATCACATCGGATTCTCCTGCCGCGCGGCGCGCGCCGGGCTCGACGATCCGCCGCTGCTGGTGCCGCGCATCACCGTCGCCGGCGACTGGGATCTCGACACCTATGCCGCAGCGCTTGGGCTCGACCGATGAACGCGCATGCGCACCCGGACGCCGTGACCGCCGTCATCCCGGCCTACAACGCCGAGGCGACGCTGGATGCGACGCTGCGCAGCGTGCGCGCGCAGACCCACCCCGCGCTGGAGATCATCGTCGTGGACGACGGCTCGCGCGACCGCACGCCGGAGATCGCCCATGCGCACGCGGAGGCCGATCCGCGCCTGCGTGTCGTGCGGCAGGACAACGCC
>NZ_BANB01000429.1 GCF_000964365.1 Acidisphaera rubrifaciens HS-AP3
CGATTCACTCAGAAGGGCTACCGCTCTAGCAAGCTGTTCTTCCTTCGTAATATGCCGGCGGTGGACGTTGGCGGCGCGAAAAGGGCCGCCCCTCGCGAGACGGCCCTCTATGGCGTAGCCCAGCCGAGTCAGTGCGGCGTCGTGCCCTCGGTGGCCCATGCTTCAAGCATCGCCACCACATCAGCCGGCGCGTCATCGCCGAGGTGCCGGCGCAGGATCGCGAGGGCCTGCACCGGATAGGCGAAGCAGGCGAGCACCGCCTTCATTGCGTCGGCGTCGGGATCGTCGGTCATGCCGCCTCCTTATTCACAGCGTAGGCAAGGTGAACCGCCAGCCGGCAAAAGATGCCGCCGGCCTCCCCGTCCGTCGCGATCGACCGCACCGCCAGCCGCACGACCCGCGCCAGCGCCGCCCGTTCCGCGTCCGTCTTCGGGATCGTGCCCAACACCCGTTCGAGCACGCGCCAGCTTTCGGCACGCGCCGCCTCGCCGATGTCCGGGTCAACCTCTCCCCGGTTCCATCGGTCCTGCACTGCCACCAGATGGGCGTAGCGGTTGCACAGGGCGATGAAGTCCACGGGCATCAGTGGCAAGGCAAGGGCCTCGATCGCTTCGTGCAGCATCGAATCCAGCATGCCGCCCTCGGGCCAATCGGGTTGATAGAATGACCACGCGACCGCGAGCTTCGCCCGGTTCCCGGCATCGGTCAGGGCGCGGGTGCATGTGACTTCCTCGACCAGATCGTCGTATCCGACCGGCCGCACAAGCTCCGCATCCTCGGGCGTGGCGCGATAGGCAGCCTCCATTTCGACCAGCCGGCGGCATTTCGCGATCAAGGCCGCGTCCGGGTGGTCGGGGGCGAGGTAGTCCATGGGGAGGGTCATGCCACGACCTCCGGGCCGGACAGCACCGCCAGCGCATGCCGGATCGTCCTGCTCGCATAGTCCGGGCGCACCACACCGGCCCGGTTCTGCACCGCCTCTAGAGCGGTAGCCGATCAGTCTGGATCGTAG
>NZ_BANB01000428.1 GCF_000964365.1 Acidisphaera rubrifaciens HS-AP3
CCTGGGCACGGCCCGACATCCTGCACCGCGAGCGGCGGGTGCATCTCTCGGGCGGCGATCCCAAGGGCTACGACGACCGCATCGCGCGGCTGCGGCTGCGGCAGGCGTTCGGCCGGCTGATCCGCCGGGCGGGCGACCGCGGCGTGTTCGTCCTGCTCGACCGGCAGACGCCGACGCGCCTGCTCGGCGCCTTCCCGCCCGGCGTCGCGGTGCAGCGGATGGGGCTGGCGGACGCGGTGGCGGCGACGCGCGACTTCCTCGCCCCCTGACGTCAGGCCGGCGTCCGCGACAACGCGCCGGGCGTCGCCGCGGCGATCAGCCAGTCGCGGAAGCGCGCGATGGCCGGCATGTCCGCCGTCGCGACCGGCGCCACGACATAGTACCCGGCATCCGCCGGCAGCACGACGTCGAACGGCGCGACGAGACGGCCGGCCGCCAGGTCGGCCTCGACCAGATGCGACCGCCCGAGGGCGACGCCCAGCCCCTCGATCGCGGCCTGGATGGCCATGAAGCTGTGATCGAAGGTCAGCCCGCGCCGCGTCGCGAGCGAGGCCGGCAATCCCGCCGCCGTCAGCCAGAGCTGCCAGTCCTCGCGCGCGAGCGTGCTGTGCAGCAGCGTGTGCGCGGCGAGGTCGGCCGGGACGCGCAGCGGCGGCGATCCGTCCCGCAACGCGGGCGCGCAGACCGGGAAAATCTCCTCGGCCATCAGCCAGTCCGCCCGCACGCCCGGCCAGACGCCGCGCCCGTAGCGTATCGCCATGTCCACGTCGTCACGCCGGAAATCGACCAGGTCGGTGGAGGTGGTGATGCGGACCTGCGAGCCGGGATTGGCCTCCTGGAACGCCGCGACATGCGCGACCAGCCATTTGGTCGCCAGCGACGCGGTCGTGCTGACGGTGATCCCGCCGTCGTCGCCCGACCGCAGCAGCCGTTCCGTCGCCCGGCGCAGGTCGATGAACGCGGCCTGCACCGGCGGGTAATACGCCTGCCCGGCGCGCGTCAGGGCGATCGCCCGGTTGCGGCGCGCGAACAGCTTGGTGCCGAGCTGCGCCTCCAGCCGGCTGATCTGGTGGCTGATCGCCGTCTGCGTGACGTGCAGCTCCTCGGCGGCCCGGGTGAAGCTCAGCAGCCGCGCCGCCGCCTCGAACGCCCGCAGACCGTTCAGCGAGGGAAGGTCCATAGCGCGCCTCTCACATGAGATTGTGTCATATTAAGCGTGAGAAACCATCCTTTGTCATGCCGAGGGACGCCGCGCAAATAGGGACGACGGACGAACCCGAGGAGGGATGTCATGTCCTATGTCAATCGCGACCACCTGACGAATTCTCAGCCGGCGGAGCTCTCCCACGCGGAGCATCACGGGCTCGCCGACCTGATCGCCGCATGGCGGACACGGCTGCGCGACCGGCGCGAACTGGCGACGCTGGACGACCGGGACCTGCGCGACGCGCGGCTGACCCGCTGGGACGTCGAACGCGAACTGGCCAAGCCGTTCTGGCGCGACTGATCCCGCACCCGCATCCGCACCGACGGAGAGACCGACGATGAGCGCCGCCCTCGCCCTTGACGCCGCCACCCTCGACCGTGACGCCCCGCGCGCCCCTTCCTACGTGGAGGCGACGCTGACCTTCATCGCGCCGATGGCGGCCAAGCCGTTCAATTACACCTTCCAGCCGCCCGACGGCGGCCCGATGAGCAACGTGGTGGCCGATCAGCGACGGGTGCGCATCCATGACGTGCGGCCGGTGGCGTCGCGGATGACGCTCGATACCGCCGGCTTCGCCCTGGTGCGCCGTCCCACCGCGCTGCGCGACTTCGACGACGAGGCGGCGATCCGCGCCGTCTATTATCCCGAATCCGAAGCGATCCTGCGCGCCGCGACCGGGGCTGCGCGGGTGCTGATCTTCGATCACACCCTGCGCCGCCGGATCGACGGCGCGCCTGACCGCGGCGACGGGCCGCGCCAGCCGGTGGCGCGGGTGCATGTCGATCAGACCGTGGCGTCCGGCCCGAAGCGCGTGCGCGACCTGCTGCCGCCGGACGAGGCGGAGACGCTGCTGCGCGGGCGGGTGCGGCTGGTCAACCTGTGGCGCCCGATCCTGGGCCCGGCCATCGACATGCCGCTCGCGGTCGCCGATGCGCGCAGCGTCGCGCCGGGCGATCTGATCCCGTCCGACCTGATCTTCCGCGACCGGGTGGGCGAGACCTATGCGGTGCGCCACAACCCCGCGCATCGCTGGTACTACGCCCCGCACATGGGCACCTACGAGGCGCTGCTGCTGAAATGCTACGACTCGGCGACCGACGGGACGGCGCGCTTCGTCCCCCATGCCGCCTTCGCCGACCCGACCGCGCCGGCCGACGCGCCGCCCCGCCAGAGCATCGAGCTGCGCGCCCTGCTGTTCGGCTGAGCGGTGAGGCGGCGGGGCGGCGGGGCCGCCCGTCGCGCTTGATCTCGTCCGCGCCCCGGCGGAAGTTGGGGCGCTGCACGAGGAGAGTGTCGGATGCTGGCTCGACGGGAACTGGACGCGCAGGAGGCGCTGGTCTGCACCATGGTGCTGGTCGCCGCCGCCGACGGACGCATGAGCGACCGCGAGATCGGCGTGATGTCGGGGCTGGTGCAGACCTTGCCGGTCTTTCACACATTTTCCAGCGAACAGCTGCAATCCGCGACCGGCATGGCGGCCGAGCTTCTGGGGCAGGAGGACGGGCTGGCGCAGGCCGCCCGCCTGATCCGCGCCGCCCTCGGCGACCGGCTGCGCGAGACCGCCTATGCCCTCGCCTGCGAGGTCATCGCCGCCGATCACGCGGTGGGGCAGACGGCATTGCAGATGCTGGATTTCGTCCGCACCGAACTGCATCTCGATCCGCTGGTGGCCGCCGCGCTGGAACGGGGCGTGCGCGCCCGCTACCAGACGGCCTGAGCCGCGTGGACGGGTTCAGGCACCGGGCGGTCGCGGCGCGCGACGCGCGGTTCCACGTCGTCCTGGCCGGCGACGGGCCGCCGATCCTGCTGCTGCATGGCTGGCCGGAGTTCTGGCTGACCTGGGCGCCGGTGATGGAGCGGCTGTCCGACCGCTTCACCCTGATCGCGCCCGACCTGCGCGGCTTCGGCGACAGCGACAAGCCGGACGGCCCATGGGGCGCGGACGACCATGCCCAGGACATGCTGGCGATGCTGGACGCGCTGGGCATCGCGGGACCGGTGGGCGTGGTCGGGCATGACGTGGGCGGCGCGGTGGTGCAGGCGCTGGCCCGCCGCGCGCCGGCACGTTTCGCCGGGCTGTTCCTGTTCAACTTCGTCTATCCCGGCATCGGCGCGCGGATGGGCACGCCCGACCGGCTAAGCGAGATCTGGTATCAGTCGTTCAACCAGATGCCGTTCGCCCCGTCCCTCGTCGGCGCGTCACGCGAGACCTGCCGCGCCTATATCGGCCACTTCCTGCGGCACTGGGCGCACCGCAAGGACGCGTTCGACGGCGTGCTGGAAGCGTGGGTCGACAACTTCCTCAAGCCCGGCAACCTCGAAGGCGGGTTCGCCTGGTACCGCGCCGCCCATGCCGGCCGCATCGCCATGATGCGCGGCGACGCCCCGCCCCTGCCCCCGATCACCGTGCCGACCTGCGTCCGCTGGACGACGGGCGACGCGATCTTCCCGATCGAGTGGACGGACCGGCTGGGCGAGACCTTCGCGGACCTGGATTACGCGCCGTTCGAGGGGGCGGGGCATTACCCCCACCGCGAGGCACCGGACCGGGCGGCGGGGGGGATTAGTGCTCACTTTGGCCGCGTATTGAGGTAGTCGTGTCACCTGAACTTGCAAAACTTAGAGTCATATTCAGACTAAGTATCTTTAGCTGTCTCAACTGATTGCTTATTTATGACGGCATTCGATTTAAGGAACTTGATAAGAACCTGCTCTAACTTTAAGCAAAGGTCTCTGTCGTTGACTTCAATATAAGCGCCATATTCGACTATTGGTTTCTTGAACCAAAACCTATCAGCATGGCTTTTTAACCGAGCCGCGATACTATTTGATGACTTTCCGACGTATATCGGGCGCTGGCTTACATCGTATAATACGTAGACGCCGGGACAGCTTGGCCATTCCGCCTCGACGTGAGGCGGAAAATCCTGAAGCTTACCAAGACCCACTACAGATTCTTGCTCGTCTAGCTCGTCCAATACTGGTCTAGGCACCTTCACTTGCAATGCCGTCGCAATTTTTTCTCGTGTTCTAGTCTGAGGATTAAGACTAGTTCGATTTTCAATGTTGTAAATCGTTGGAATCGCAACACCGGCCAAACTTGCCAGCTCTGGGATAGAGAGGCCCTTTTTTAGTCGACTAGAAGTTAGCCAGCTAGCGAAATCATCGTCACCAGCTTCGTCATCTGCATTTCCCTCATCAGCATTTCCGTCATCTGCATTTCCGTCATTTTCACTTTCACCATCTTCGTTCTCTTCGCTGTAATAGGGATCGTGTTCATTGATGAGTTCTTTGATCCTCGCCTCACTAGAGGCAAGCAATTTCTCGATCGCCTGTTTGTTTGTGGGATTTGGCGTGGCCCCCCCCTCATAATGGGCGACAGCCCCAGCGCTGACGCCAATGATTGATCCAAATGTTTGTTGACTTATAGAAAAGTGCAAGCGAAAGCTATGTATCCTATTTTTCAATGGTTTGTTACTATTTTTATAGACGGACTGATTTTGCGTAGTCACGGCCCTTAGCGGCTCCCTTGCTTTCTTTCCAATCCGTTCATTGAACGGGTACCTTCAGAAGTCGTAGTCATCTCGACGAAAAGATGCTACCATCACACTAAAGAGAATTGCCACACCGGTTTAGCTACTACGCAATCGATATTGTAAGGGATACAGGCAAGGTCGGCGCACGGTTGTCAGACGTGCGCACTTGTTATGTTGATCCGACTCGCCGGACCCGCACCCGCCGTATCCGGCGCGGCTCCGCGTCCAGGATCAGGAACTCCACGCCGCCCTCGTGGGTGACGATCTCGCCCTTGGCAGGGACGCGGCCGGCGAGGGTGAAGACGAGGCCGCCGACGGTGTCGATGTCGGCGGCGCGTTCCTCGTCGGTCAGGACCTGGCCGAAACGCTGCTCGAACGCCGCGACCGGCAGGCGGGCGTTGACGTCGAAGCTGCCGTCCGGCCGCTCCGTCAGCATCGGGCCCATCACCTCGTCGTGCTCGTCGCTGATGTCGCCGACGATCGTCTCCACGAGGTCCTCGATCGTCACCAGCCCGTCGATGCCGCCGTACTCGTCCACCACCAGCGCGAGATGCATCCGCGCCTGACGCATCTGCAGCAGCAGGTCGGCGACCGGGATCTGCGGGGCGACCATCAGCGGCTTGCGCAGCAGCTTGGCCAGCGAGAACGCCTCCGGCTGGCCGACATAGGCGAACACGTCCTTGATGTGGATCATGCCGGCGATGTCATCGAGCTGGTCGCGATAGACCGGCAGGCGCGAATGCCCCTCCGTCCGTATCTGCTCCAGCGCCTGCTCCAGCGTCACGTCGAGGCGCATGGCCACGATGTCAGCGCGGGGCACCATGATGTCGTCCACGTTGGTCTCGCGCAGGCGCAGCACGTTGGCGATCAGCGCGCGCTCGTGCCGGTCGAGTTCGGGCAGGACGCCGGGCAGCATCGGCGCCTCGGCCGCCTCCTGCACCAGTTCGGCGATGCTCTCGCGCACGCTCTGTTCGGGGCTGCGACGGCGCAGCAGCGTGCGCAGCCGTCCGACCCAGGGCGCGCGGGCGGCGGCGCCGCTCATGACGCTCGCCACGGGTTGGGCCGGCCGATGCGGTGCAGCAGCCGCGCCTCCGCCATCTCCATGCGCCGCGCGTCGCCCGCCCGTTCGTGATCGTGCCCCGCCAGATGCAGCCGCCCGTGGATAACCAGATGCGCGAGGTGATCGCCCGGCCGCCGCCCGGCGGCGCGCGCCTCGCGCAGCACGGTCTCGCGAGCAAGGAAGATCTCGCCCGGCAGTCCCGGGGCCGGCGGATCATAGGTCAGCACGTTGGTCGGCTTGTTGCGCCCGCGATGGGCGGCGTTGAGGCGCCGCACCGCGCGGTCCGACGTCAGGATGACGCACACCTCGCCCGGCAGCAGGGCGGCGGCGCGGCGGGCGATCGCCTCGGCATCGCGCACGACGCGCCGCCATGCCGGATCGGCCACGGCCACGTCGATCTCAGTCGGGTCCCCCCCGGCGGCGAACACCCCGCCGGCGGGGCCGGGACTAGGGGAAGGGTCCATCGCTAGCCGGTCCGCCCCTCTGACTTGCGCCCCTCGGCCGTTCGATCCCCGCCCGTCCGGTCCCCGGCTGTCGGGTCCCCATCCGTCGGGTCCCCGGGCGCCGGCCCCTCCTGCCGCCCGGCCGGGCGGGCGCGGCGGTCGCGTGCGGCGTCGGTGCGCCGGTCATAGGCATCGACGATGCGCGCGACCAGCGGATGGCGCACCACGTCGCGCCGGTCGAAGCGCACCACGCCGATGCCGGGCAGGCCCTCCAGCGTCTCCAGCGCGTCCGCGAGGCCGGACCGCGTGCCCGGCGGCAGGTCGATCTGGCTGAGGTCGCCGGTGATCACCATGCGGGTGCCCTCGCCCATGCGGGTGAGGAACATCTTCATCTGCACGGGCGTCGTGTTCTGCGCCTCGTCGAGGATGACGAAGCTGTGCGCCAGCGTGCGGCCGCGCATGAAGGCGAGCGGCGCCACCTCGATCTCGCCGTTGCCGAGGCGGCGGATCACCTGCTCGCCCGGCATCATGTCGTGCAGCGCGTCGTACAGGGGGCGCAGATAGGGATCGACCTTCTCCTTCATGTCGCCGGGCAGGAAGCCGAGGCGCTCGCCCGCCTCCACCGCCGGCCGGGACAGCACGATACGATCCACGCGGCCGTTCTGCAGCATGGCCACGGCCTGCGCGACGGCGAGATACGTCTTGCCGGTGCCGGCGGGACCGACGCCGAACACCATCTCGTGCGACGCCAGCGCGTCGATATAGGCCGCCTGCCCGGCGCTGCGCGGCCCGAGCGCGCCGCGGCGGGTGCGGATCGACGGCAGGTCCGACAGCGGCAGGCGCGGATCGGGTCCCGGATCGGCGTCGGGATCGGCCAGACGCAGCGCCGCCTCCACCTCGCCGCGGCCGATCCCCTCCCCCCGCTCCAGCCGCGCCCACAGGCTGCGCAGCACGTTGCCCGCGACCTCGGCGCGGCCGGGCTCGCCGGCGATGGCGATACGGTTGCCCCGGCAGGACAGCCGCACGCCGAGCGCCTGTTCGATGCGGACCAGGTGGCGGTCGTGGTCGCCGAGCAGCAGCGGCAGCTTGGTGTTGTCGTTGAACTGCAGGGTGAGGACCCGGCCGGAAACGGCGGGCGGCGGAGGCGCGGAAGGGTCGGGACGGGCCGTCGCGATCTGGGTCAAGCCGCCTGTCACTCCTGCATGATGGTCAGGCCGCCCGCGCTCCCGGGGCGGTGTCGGGCGGCAGGTCCGCCGGGATGCCTGCCAGTGAGTTGGGGTGCGCGGCCGTGATCTTCACGTCCAGAACGCGCCCGGCGAGGTCGGGGCTGCCCGGCAGGTGCACGGGCTGAAGATAGGGGGTGCGGCCGGCCGCCTGTCCCGGATGCCGGCCGGGACCGGTCACCAGCACCGGCAGCGTGCGCCCGACGCAGGCGGCGGCGAAGGCGTGCTGCTGTGCCCGCAGCAACGCCTGCAGCGCGGCCAGCCGCGCGTCGGCGACATCGGCGGGCACCTGCGG
>NZ_BANB01000427.1 GCF_000964365.1 Acidisphaera rubrifaciens HS-AP3
TGCACGTCGCCCGCGACGACGCCCGCATGGCGCGCATGGCCGAGGCGCTCGGCTTCTTCGCGCCGGACGCCGAGGTGGTGCGCTTCCCCGCCTGGGACTGCCTTCCCTATGACCGCGTCGCGCCCAACCCGGCGATCGTCGCCGAGCGCATCGCGACCCTCGCGCGGCTGCTGGAGCCATCGAAGCGGCCGCGCATCGTGCTCACCACCGTCAACGCCCTGGTGCAGCGCGTGCCGCCGCGCACGATGTTCGCCGATGCGAGTCTCGCCGTCGCCGCCGGCGACGACCTGCCGGCGGAGCGGCTGACGCGCTTCCTCGAGGCCAACGGCTACGTGCGCGCCGGCACGGTGATGGAGCCGGGCGAATACGCGGCGCGCGGCGGCATCATCGACATCTTCCCGGCCGGCGAGGCCGATCCCGTCCGCATCGACCTGTTCGGCGACACCATCGAGACGCTGCGTCGCTTCGACACGGCAAGCCAGCGCAGCACCGGCACGCTCGACCGCCTCGTGCTGCGCCCGGTGTCCGAGGTGCCGCTCGACCGCGACAGCGTCGCCCGCTTCCGCACGGCCTGGCGCGAACGCTTCGGGCAGGACGCGGCGTCCGACCCGCTTTACCTGTCCGTCTCGCAGGGCATGCGCCACGCCGGCATCGAGCATTGGGTCGCGCTGTTCCACGACCGGATGGAGACCTTGCTCGACTACCTGCCGGGCGCGTCCGTCAGCCTCGATCATCAGGCGGAGGAAGTGCTCGCCCAGCGGCTCGAGATGATCGCCGATCACCATCAGGCGCGGCTCGGCATCACGCGCGACGGCGAGGTGCCGTATCGCGCGCTGCCGCCGTCGCTGCTGTATCTCGACCGCGCCGGCTGGGACGCGATGCTGGCGGGCGGCCCGCTGTTCGTCTTCAGCCCCTTTGCCATGCCGGACGGGGGCGCGGGGGTCGATGGCGGCGGGCGGCCCGGTCCGATCTACGTGCAGCGCGGCGCCGCCTCCGGTGCCACGGTCGCGGGCGGCCCGGCGGCGTTCGAACAGTTCCGCGCCGACGTCGCACGCTGGATCGCGGAGAATCGCCGCATCGTCGTCGCCGCCTGGACCCGCGGCTCGCGCGAGCGGCTGGCCAACCTGTTGCGCGAACAGGGCATACGCGACGCGGTGGGCGAGGCCGCGGCGGCCGAGGACTGGCCGGCGATCCGGCGCAAGCCGTCCGGCACCATCTCGCTCGTCACGCTCGGGCTGGAACGCGGCTTCGTCGCCGACCGGCTGGCCGTGGTGGGCGAGCAGGATCTGCTGGGCGAGCGCATCAGCCGCCCACCGCGCCGGCGCAAGCGCGCTGATCAGTTCATCGCCGAGGCGACCGAGATCGCCGAGGGCGATCTGGTGGTGCATCAGGATTACGGCATCGGCCGCTATGACGGGCTGGTGACCTTGTCGGTCGGCAACGCGCCGCATGACTGCCTGCGCCTGATCTACGACGGCGACGAGAAGCTGTTCCTGCCGGTCGAGAACATCGAGCTGCTGTCGCGCTTCGGCAGCGAGCAGGCGGGCGTCGGCCTCGACAAGCTCGGCGGCGTCGGCTGGCAGACGCGCAAGGCGCGGATGAAGAGCCGCATCCGCGACATGGCGGGCGAGCTGATCCGCATCGCCGCCGAACGCCGCCTGCGCGAGGCGCCGAGCGTGACGCCGCCGGAGGGCACGTGGGACGAGTTCTGCGCCCGCTTCCCCTTCGCCGAGACCGAGGATCAGGCGCGCGCCATCGCCGACGTGCTGGAGGATCTGGCGAGCGGGCGGCCGATGGATCGGCTGGTGTGCGGCGATGTCGGCTTCGGCAAGACGGAGGTCGCGTTGCGCGCCGCCTTCGTCGCCGCCATGTCGGGGGCACAGGTCGCGGTGGTGGTGCCGACCACGCTGCTCGCGCGCCAGCACTACCGCACCTTCGCCGCGCGCTTCGCCGGCCTGCCGATCAACGTGGCGCAGCTGTCGCGCATGGTGGCAGTCAAGGAACAGGCGGCGGTGAAAAAGGGCCTCGCCGACGGCTCGGTCAACATCGTTGTCGGCACCCACGCGCTGCTCGCCCGCGGCATCGCCTTCGCCGATCTCGGGCTGCTGATCGTCGACGAGGAGCAGCATTTCGGCGTCGCGCACAAGGAGCGTCTGAAACAGCTGCGCGCCGACGTGCACGTGCTGACGCTGACCGCGACGCCCATTCCGCGCACGCTGCAACTCGCGCTGACGGGCGTGCGCGAGATGAGCCTGATCGCGACGCCGCCGGTCGACCGGCTGGCGGTGCGCACCTTCATCATGCCGTACGACTCGGTCGTGATCCGCGAGGCGATCCAGCGCGAGCGGTTCCGCGGCGGGCAGGTGTTCTGCGTCGTGCCGCGCATCGAGGACATGGGCCGCATGGCCGAGCGGCTGGGCGAGATCGTGCCGGAGGCGCGCATCGTGCAGGCGCATGGCCGTCTCGCGCCGACCGAGCTTGAGCGCGTGATGACGGAGTTCGGCGACGGCCGCTACGACATCCTGCTGTCCACCAACATCGTGGAGAGCGGTCTCGACATGCCGGCGGTCAACACGCTGATCATCTACCGCGCCGACATGTTCGGCCTCGGGCAGCTCTATCAGCTGCGCGGCCGCGTCGGGCGCGGCAAGCAGCGCGGCTACGCCTATCTGACCTGGCCGCAGACGCATCGCCTGTCGGCGGCGGCGGAAAAGCGGCTCGACGTGATGCAGACGCTCGACAGCCTCGGCGCCGGCTTCACCCTCGCGTCGCACGACCTCGACATACGCGGCGCCGGCAACCTGCTGGGCGACGAACAGAGCGGGCATATCCGCGAGGTCGGCATCGAACTCTATCAGCAGATGCTGGAGGATGCGGTTGCCGAGGTGCGGGCCGGCGAGGGACGCCGCCGCACGGAAGACCGCGACTGGACGCCCAACATAACGCTTGGCCTGCCGGTGCTGATCCCGGAGACCTATGTGCGCGACCTGCCCGTGCGCCTCGGCCTGTACCGGCGCATCGGCGCGCTGGCCTCCGACGCCGAGGGCGAGGCGATGGCGGCGGAACTCACCGACCGTTTCGGCAAGCTGCCGGAGGAGGTCGAGAACCTGTTGCAGGTCGTCGCCTTGAAACGCATCTGCCGCGAGGTCGGCGTGGAGAAGGTCGAAGCCGGGCCGAAGGGCATGGTCATCAGCTTCCGCGGCAACGCCTTCAGCAACCCGGCCGGGCTGGTCGCGTGGCTGGGGGCGAAGGGCGGCCGCGACACCGCGATGCGCCTGCGTCCCGACCACAAGCTGTCGATCGCCCGCGAGATGAACGTGGGTGCCCGCGTGCGCACGGCGCGCGAGGTGCTGGCGACCTTGCAACGCATCGCGGGACAGGCGAAGGCGGCGTAGCGGCCCGGCCGCAACCTCATCCTGCGTTCGCGGCGATGATGCCGAAACCCGACGACATGCGGCACGGCGCTCGTTGACGCGGCGGAAGGGTTCCGTCTAGCGTCGGCGCATACGATCGTGGCGGAGCGTCCGATGCGTCTTCCGACCGTGACCGCGCTTGCGGCGTCGCTTTGCGTCCTCGCGGGCTGCGCGCCGTCGCCCGCCGAACTGGCCGCACAGGCGGCAGCGCAGCGCGCGGGCGACCAGAACCGCTGCATGGGCTTTGGCTTTCAGCCGGGCACCGATGGTTTCGCGCACTGCATGATGACCGTCGCAACCGAACGCGACGCACAGGCGGCGGCGGACCGGCGGGCGGAAGCGGCGCGGCAGGCGGATGCCCAACGTGACCGCGACGCGCGGAAAGCCGCCGCCGATGCGGCGAGCCAGGATGCCTGGGATCGCAAGACGGGGCAGGGCATCTACGCCACGTCGTCGCGGCCGCCGCAGCCCCCGCCCACGCCGTCGCCCGCGTCGGCGCCATCGACGACGCCGTCGTCGAACCCGGTGGATGCGGTGCGCGACTCCATCCAGAAAGACCTGGACAAGATGCAGAACGCGGGGACGCTGTCGCAATGAAGGCTCAGGTATCGGCCCGTGCCGGCGCGAAGCTGGCCGCGGCGGGTCTGCTCGCGCTGCTCGGCGGCTGCGCCGGGCTGCCGCACGGCAATCTCGGCATGCCGGCGACCGGCGGTGTGTCGTTCGACGGAACTGCGTTCAACGGCAAGGACTACGCCGACCCGCATCCGACGAGCGCCAGCGACGCGCAGCAGCGGGCCGCGTATCAGGCGCATCAGCAGCAGCAGATCGACGCGGCGAAGGCGAGCGCGGTGCCCGATCTCAGCCACATGACGTGCTCCGGCACCAGCACCGCTTCGTCCGGCGTCAATGCCGGCACCCTGACGTCCAGCACGAACTGCCACAACTGACGGCGCCGGTCCGGCCGGGGGGTCAGGCCCGGACCTGCTGCCACTCGGCGATCAGGGTCACGACCTGCAGCAGCAGGCTGCGCACGCGCGGCGCCCGGCCCCTCGTTGACGCTAAAGATCGTTGTTTTTCACGGGATGATACCCGTATGACTGCGAACCGCCGCAGGAGGTATCACCTGACATGTCTGTCTCCACCGTCACGTATCAATTCACCGGTACGATCGCCACCTACACCGTGCCGGTGACCGGCACCTATGACATCATCGC
>NZ_BANB01000426.1 GCF_000964365.1 Acidisphaera rubrifaciens HS-AP3
GAGCAGCGTGGTGCCGGCCAGGAAACAGGCGATGACGGTGCTGGTCGCGGGCGTGCTGGTGAAGGCGGGATCGCGGACGGTCCATGTCAGCGTGCGCTTCGGGTCGGTGCCGCCATCGGTCGGATCGGGAAGGCTCGACGCATACGCAACGCTGTCGAGCAACGTCTGATACGTCGCGACGGAGGCCGCACCGGTGAAGGTCAGCACGCCGCCGGCGAACGCGCCACTGATGCCGGCATGCCCGGTATAGGTGAGCGTGTCGGTGGCCTGCTCCCCCGACGAGATCGCGACGCTCGCCCCGAGGATCGTGTCACCGGGCGGCGCGGCGATCGCCAGCGACGGGTCCGCCGGCACCGCGCCGCCGCCGGGCGTGTAGGTGACGGTCGCGCCGGCGGTGACGATCGGGCTGAACTGCAGGGCGACGACGGAGGTCGCGCTGGCGCTGGCGGTGAGGCCGTCGGTCACGCTCCAGGTGAGCGTGCGGGTCGGGTCGGCGCCGCCGTTGGACGGGTTCGTGCTGCCGGTGGCGAAGGTGAGGCTGTCCAGGACCTGCGTGTAGTGGGCGGCGGTGTCGTCGCCCGACAGCGTCAGCGTCTCCGTCGCCGCGTTGTACGCCGCGCTGATGCCGGTGCCGGCGGTGACGGCGGCCAGCGTGTCGCCGTCGCCGCTGAACGTGCCGCCGCTGACATGGACGGTCGCACCGGCGAGGTTCTGGCCGTTCGGGCTGACGACGGTGGCCGTCGCGTCCGCCGCGACGGCGTTGCCGCCCTGCGTGAACGATACGGTGCCGCTGGCCGCGATGGTGGGCGCGATGTCGATCGCGAGATATTCGGGCTCGCCGCCCGTCGTGATCCCGGAGTTGACGACGGGGACGAGCGGCGAGCCGCCGGCGAGGCTGCCCTGCAGGATGTTCGTGCCGGCGGCATTCTCGACGTAGAACGTGCCGGCGGGCAGGTCGAGCTGGATGCCGGTGATCGCCTCCGTCGCCTGGCTGCTGTACGCCACGGTGTAGAGCGTCTGCGGCGTGCCGATCGTGACGTTGCCGCCCGATACGCCGTAGCTGACGCGGTTGATCGTGTTGGTGGTCGTGAAGGTGGCGCCCGAGGTGTGCGACGACTGGGCATGCGCCGTGTAGTAGATGAGATGGTCGGCGCTATCGACCGCCAGATTGGTGATCTGCGCATCGGTCGTCAGCGTGCTGCCGACCAGAAGCGTCGTGATCTTGCCGCCGCCGATCGTGGCGACGTCGAGGTTGTTGGTGCCGAGCTGCAGGCCGAGATCGCCCTGATCGACGAAGAAGACCAGCCCGTCCGGCTTGTCGAGCGCGAGGTCGGTGACGTTGCCGATCGAGGCCGAGGTGGCGACGGGCGTGGCGGGCCCTCCGTCCTCGCTGGTCTTCCAGATGCCGTTGTTGCCGAGGGTGTTCGACGAGATCGCGAGATAGAGCGCGCCGGCGGCCTGATCGACCGCCAGCCCGTTGATGAAGTCGGTGCCCGGCGTCAGCCCCAGGCTGGACATGGACAGCGTCGTCGTGCCGCCGCCGGCAAGATTGCCGATGACCAGCTTCGACACGTTGGCCGTGCTGCTGCTGTCGTAATAGGTGAAAAAATACTTGCCCGCGGCGGCGTCCACGGCGATGCCCTGCGCCAGGAAGGTGTCCGTCGTCAGCCCGGTATCCAGAGCCGTCGGACCCGTGCTGGTCGTCCCCGTTGCCGCGATTTCGAACACGCCGTCGCCGCCGGTGGTCTGGGCGTTGTCGACCGTCGCCAGCAGGGTGACGCTGTTCGACAGCAGACCGCTCCAGGCGGCGAGCGCGGCGGGCGGCAGCGGTGGGGGCGTGACCGGCGGGGCGGTGGCGACGTCGAGCGTGCCGGTGCCGCC
>NZ_BANB01000425.1 GCF_000964365.1 Acidisphaera rubrifaciens HS-AP3
GGACGCGCCGCAGGCACGCGGCCTCGCGCCGGACGGGCTGCGCGCGCCGGTCACGACCGGCGGGCCGGTCGCGGGCACGACGGTACGGGCGGCGATCCGCACCCGCCATTTCGCGGGGCTGTATGCCGGCGGTCTGATCGCGTCGTTCGGCGTGTTCGTACCGTTCGTGCATCTCGTGCCGTATGCAACCGATCACGGCATCGCGGCGACACGGGCGACGCTGCTGCTCGGCGCGATCGGCGTCGGCAGCACGGCCGGACGCTTCGTCCTCGGTGGCCTCGCCGACCGGTTCGGGCGGCTGCCGTCGCTGCTGGCGATGTTCGTGGGGATGGCGCTGTCGCTCGCCGCGTGGCCGTGGCTGGGCGGCTTCTGGTCGCTCGGCGTCTTCGCGCTGGCGTTCGGCGTGTTCTATGGCGGCTGGGTCGCGCTGATGCCGGCGCTGGTGATGGACTGGTTCGGCGGCCGCAGCGTCGCGGGCATCATCGGCGTGCTCTATACCGGCCCGGCGTTCGGGACGCTGCTGGGGCCGAGCGGCGCGGGCTATCTGTTCGACGCGACGCACAGTTACACGCTCGCCGCCATGCTGGGGGCGGGCGCCAATCTGGTCGCGGCTTCCATCGTCGCCCTCGCGGCGCGGTCGGCGGTGGCGCGTCACTGATCCCGGCACGCCGGACAGGCGGCGAGGCCGCGCCCCGCCGCCCCCGGTCCGCGGTCGCGTGCGCTCAGGCGGCCTTGCGCAGGCCGGCGTTCTGATAGACGGCGGTTTCGAAATCGTAGTAGCCGACGACGGACGTGACATCGGCGAACGGCAGGATCTGCGTCGCCCAGAAGCCGCCGATGCCGCTCGCGCGGTCGATCCAGTAGAACAGGTTGGCGAGCCCGGCCCAGGCAAGCGCACCGGCCGGGCGGCCCGTCGGCGCCGGGATATCGTTGATCATGAACGTCAGTGCCCAGGATTTCGGCATGCCGGGGAAGAACTCGGCATCGTTCGACAGCGACTTGATGACGCCGGGCAGCATCTTGATCTTCTTGTCGCCGAGGCCGTTCTGCACGGCCATATGCACCGTCTCGGCCTTCAGCACACGCCCGCCCTCGCCCGCGCCGTCGTTGAGCCACATGCGGATGAAGCGGCAATAGTCACCCACCGTCGCATACAGGCCGTGGCCGCCCATGTGCACCTCCGGCTCCTGCGGCAGCATGAAGTCCGGCATCGGCGTGAGGCCGCCGTCCTCGCCGCGCGCGTGGACATGCGCCAGCCGCGACTTCATGTCCGGCGTCATGGTGAAGGCGGTGCTGGTCATGCCGAGCGGCTTGAAGATGCGCTCGGCCATTACCTCGCCGAGCCGTTTGCCGGTGATCGCCTCGACCACCTGCCCGGCCCAGTCGATGTTGGAGCCGTATTCCCACTGCTCGCCCGGATCGAACAGCAGCGGGGTCTTCAACGCCGCGAGCGTGCCGGTCACGACGCTCGGCTGACCGTGCTCCTGCGCCAGACGGGCATAGTTGACGTTGAAAAAGTCATAGCCGAGGCCGGCGGTGTGCAGCAGCAGCATGCGCGTGGTGATGTCGCGCTTGGGCGCGCGCAGGCGCGGGTTGCCGTCGGCATCGAAGCCGTCGAGCACCTGCAGCGCGCCGATCGCCGGCAGGTATTTCTTGGCGGGCGCGTCGAGATCGAGCTTGCCCTCCTCCACGAGCTGCAGGCAGGCGGTGCCGGTGATTGCCTTGGTGGTGGAGAAGATGGCGAACACGGTGTCCGTCGTCATCGCCGCGCCACCGAGCGTGCGTTCGCCCGCCGCACCCTCGTAGATGTTGCCGGTGCGGTCGGTTGCCATCGCAACGACTCCCGGCACGCGCGGCGTGCCGGTCGTGACGCGGTGCAGCACCGCATCACAGGCCGATTTCAGGGAATTGGACATGGTGGCGTGTTTCCTTGCCTGTTGTGCTACGCACGCAAGCACGTGCCGGCGGCTTCTTTGCCCCGACCAGACAGTAGCCAGTTGCACCCCGGCTGGAAAGCGGACGCGTGGGCGTGGTCCACCCACCGACGCGGACGCAGGGAGATCAGCCGTCCGGCCGCGCGAGCCAGTCCAGGTGCCGCGCGACCGACCGGTCGAAGGCCGCGCGTCCGTCCGTCGGGATGACGAGGTTCCAGAACGCGCCGTAGATCGCATCGAAGTCCAGATGCGACAGCCGCCGCGCGATGCCCTCCACGGCCGCGGCCCCGAGCGGGATGAAGTTCGGATAGGACCGCATGAAACCGACATGCCGGCGGTCGGCGACGACCTGCACGATGTCGCCGCTGAGCAGCGCGCCCGCCCCGCCATGCCCGTCCGCCCAGTGCAGCACCGTCCCGCCTGGATAATGGCCGCCCGCGCGCACGAGCGTCAGCCCAGGCAGCAACGCTTGCGTCTCCCCCTCCCACGGCACGATGGCGGGATCGGGGCGCATGATCCAGTCGCGGTCGGCGGCATGCAGATGGACGGGGACGCCGCCGAAGGCGCGGCTCCATTCGACGCAGCTCGTGTGGTAATGCGGGTGCGAGATCGCGATGCCGGCAAGTCCGCCGAGCGCGCCGATCAGCGTCACCAGCGCGTCGTCCACCAGGCTGATGCAGTCCCACAGGATGTTGCCCGCCGGGGTGCGGACCAGCAGCGCGCGCTGGCCGATCCCGAAGGCGGGCGCGATACCGATGCCGAGCAGCGCGCCCTCCATCCGCACGCAGGCCATGTGGCTGCGGCGCAGCCGCGCAAGCGTGGTCCAGGCCTGTCCGGTCGCGGCGACATACTGGCGCTCGTCGGAGCAGATGGCGCAGGCATCGGGCGCCGGACCCGGCGCGTACTGCGTCCCGCAGGTGACACAGATCGCGGCGTCAGTCATGACACGGGCGCCTCGGCGAGAAGCGCGCGCAGGCGGAACTTTTGCACCTTGCCGCTCGGCGTGCGCGGTAGCTCGTCGAGGATCGGCAGGCGTTCCGGCATGTAGTGACGCGCCATGCGCTGTGCCTCCAGATGCGCGCGCAGGCCAGCGAAGTCGAGGGTAGCGCCCGCGCGCAGCCGCACCACCGCGCAGGCGCGTTCGCCGAGGCGCGGGTCCGGATAACCGACCACGGCGACCTCGGCCACGGCAGGGTGGCGGAAGATCAGCGATTCGACCTCCACGACGGGGATGTTCTCGCCGCCGCGGATGATGATGTCCTTCGACCGGCCGCAGATGCGGATGTAGCCGGCGGCGTCCATGCGCGCGAGGTCGCCGGTGTCGAACCAGCCCTCGGTGTCGGTGTTGTCGAGATCGGGACGGCCGAGATAGCCCGCGAAGTTCGAGCAGCCGCGCACCTGAAGCCGCCCCTCGCTGTCGGCCGGCAGCGCGGCGCCCCGCGCGTCCACGATCCGCACCTCCATGCCGTCGAGGGCGGTGCCGTCGGTGCCGGTGATGCGCGCCTCGCTGTCGTCCGGGCAAGTGGTCGTCACCGCGCCGTTCTCCGACATGCCCCAGGCGGAGATGACCGCGCAGCCCAGCGCGGCACGGGCGCGCGCCACCAGCGCGGGCGGGATCGGCGCGCCGGCCGAGACGAAGACGCACAAGGTCGACGTCCCCGCGCCGCTTCCGCCCACATGCTCGGCAAGATCGTTGAGGAACGGCGTCGCCCCCATGGTGAAGGTCGCACCGGTCTCGCGTATCTGCGCCGCCATCGTATCCGGCGCGAACACGTCCTGCAGCACCGACGTGGCGCCCAGCATCACCGGCAGCACGACGCCGTACATGAAGCCGAGCTGATGCGCGAGCGGCGAGGGCATGTGGATCACGTCCCCGGCGCCGAGCCCGAGCCGCGCCGCGAACGGTACGAGGTTGGACAGCATGGTGTTCGACGTGTGCATGACGCCTTTCGGCTCGCCCGTCGTGCCGCTGGTGTAGAGAAGCTGGATCACGTCGTCGGAATCGGGCCGCCGGTCGGCGCCGTCGGTCGCGCCGAGCAGACTGTCGAACCCCTCCGTCCCCGCCGCGCCGGCGATGCGTACATGCGCGAGCGTCGGCACCGCGTCGCGCACGGCATGGGCGAGCGCACGGTGGTCATGGCCGCGGAACGACGACGCCGTGATCAGCACGCGGCTGCGGGCGTGGCCGAGCATGAACCGCAGCTCGCGCTCGCGGAAGATCGTCATCAGCGGATTTGAGACCGCTGCCGCCTTCAGACAGGCGAGGTGGAGGACCGTGAACTCCCACCAGTTCGGCAACTGGAAGGACACGACCTTGCCCGGCGTCACCCCGAGCCGACGCAGCCCGCACGCGGCCTCCGACGACAGGCGGTCCAGTTCCGCATAGGACAGGGTCCGCACCGTGCCGTTCTCCGCCCGCGTGGCGTGGACGGCGGGCTTGTCGGGCGTCGCCGCGACGGCGCGGGCCAGATGGTCGAGCAAGGTCATGTCGCGCCAGTGTCCGGCCGCGCGCGCGGCAGCCCCCCCGGGACAACAGCCGTGTGCGGTCGAAGTCCATGCGGCGTTCCCTCCCCCCTGGCACCGGCATCTGGCGGCCGGCTTGCTGTCGGCGCGGCAGGATCAGCCGCCGCGCGCCCCGTGCTGCACGGCGACGCGTCCGGCGCGCTCGCGCGCGACGATCAGCTTCATGATCTGCGCGGTGCCGTCGCCGATCTCCAGCCCCATGATGTCGCGCAGCCGGCGTTGATGCGGCAGCTCCATCGACCAGCCGTAATGCCCGTGGGTGAGCAGGCATTGATGGATCACGTCCACCGCCGTCTTCGGCCCCAGCCATTTGCACATCGCCGCCTCCGCCGTGTGCGGCAGACCGGCGTCGCGCAGCCGCAGCGTGTGGTAGCAAAGCTGCCGCACCGCGGCGAGCAGCCCCTCTCCCTCCGCCAGCGGAAAGCTGACGCCCTGATACTGCGCGATCGGGGCGCCGAAGGCGGGCCGTTCGGTGACATAGCGCCAGGTCTCGTCCAGCGACGCCTGCGCCGCCGCGACGCATTGCAGGCCGATCAGGGCGCGGCTGTAGTCGAAGCCGCCCATCACCTGCGCGAAGCCCGCGCCCTCGTCCGCGAGCCGGTGCGCGAGAGGCACCCGCACGTCGTCGAAGAAGATCGAGCCGCGCCCGATGCAGCGGCTGCCGAGATCGTCGAATCGCGTCGTCGTGGCCCCCGGCGCGTCCATCGGCACGAGAAAGGCCGACACGCCGCGCGCGCCGGATTCCGCCGGGCCGGTGCGGGCGAAGACGACGGCCATGTCCGCCTGATCCGCCATGCTGATCGACGATTTCTCGCCGCGCAGCACATAGGCGTCGCCGTCGCGCCGCGCGGCGAGCGCCAGATGCGCGGCGTCCGATCCGCCCCGCGGTTCGGTCAGCGCGATGCAGACCAGCGCCTCCCCCGCCGTGATGCGCGCGATCCAGTGCCGCGCCAGCGACGGATCGGCATAGCGGGCGATGATCTGGCCGCACAGCGAGGCGAGGAGCGGCACATAGGCGACATTCGGATCGGCGTAGCCGACCGCCTCCATCGCGAGGCCGGCGGTGACGCTGTCGGCGCCGAAGCCGCCCGCCGCCTCCGGCAGATCGGGGCCGATCAGCCCCAGCGCGCCCATCGCGCGGACCAGCGCGCGGTCGATGCGCCCCTCCGCCTCGCGCGTGGCATAGCCGGGCGCGATCCGCTCGGCCGCGAAGCGCCGTGCGGTCTCGACAAAGGCCTGCGCCGCCGGATCGAGCGGCAGGAGGGGCGTCATCGCGGTGTCTCCCGTCAGCGCTGGAAGCGGCGGAAGTCGGGTTTGCGCTTCTCGTTGAAGGCGCGCACGCCCTCGCGCGATTCCTCGGTCGCGTAGTACATCGCCAACGACTGCATCCCCATCGCGCCGATGCCGCGGATGTTCTCGCTGTCGGCGTTGAACGACCGCTTGGCGATCGCGATCGCCGTCGGGCTGCGTTCCAGGATTTCGGCGCACCAGCGGGCGACCTCGGCGTCGAGCTGGTCGTGCGGGACGACGGCGTTGACGAGGCCCATCGCCTGCGCCTCGGCGGCGGTGTAGCGACGGCAGAGGTACCAGATCTCGCGCGCCTTCTTCTCGCCCACGACGCGCGCGAGATAGGCGGTGCCGAAGCCGGGATCCACCGAGCCGACCTTTGGCCCGACCTGCCCGAACTGCGCGCGCTCCGACGCGATCGTGAGGTCGCAGAGCGTCGCGAGCACGTTGCCGCCGCCGATCGCATAGCCCTGCACCCGCGCGATCACCGGCTTCGGCACGTCGCGTATGATCGACTGCAGCTCCTCCACCGGCAGGCCGATCAGGCCGCGCCCGTCGTAATTGCCGCTATGCGCCGACTGGTCGCCGCCGGTGCAGAAGGCGCGGTCGCCCGCACCCGTCAACACGATCACCCCGATCGCCTTATCCCAGCCGGCGCGGTTGAAGGCGTGGATCAGTTCCTCGCAGGTGCGGCCGCGAAAGGCGTTCATCACCGCCGGTCGGTTGATGGTGATGGTGGCGACGCCGTCCGCCGCGTCGTACAGGATGTCTTCGTACTGCATGTGGGCGCTCCCTTCCCGCTCAGCCGGCCATGGTGAGGCCGCCGGACACGCTGAGCACCTGTCCGGTGACATAGGCGGCATCGTCGCTGGCGAAGAACAGGATGGCGCCGGGCAGGTCGTCGGGCGTGCCGATGCGGCCCATGGGCACCGCGCGGCGGAACGCCTCCTCCAGCTTTTCCGGATTGCCGGCGCCGCGCTTGTAGCCCTCGAACAGCGCGGTATCGGTGGGACCTGGACAGACGACGTTGACGGTGATGTTGTGGCGGGCGTGCTCGCGCGCGAGCGTCTTGGAAAAGCCGAGCAGCCCCGCCTTGCAGGCGGCATAGACCGCCTCGCCCGACGAGCCGACGCGCGCCGCGTCGGAGGCGATGTTGACGATCCGCCCGGCGCGGCGCGCCACCATGCCCGGCAGCACGACGTGATGCATGTTGAGCGGGCCGGTGAGGTTGATCGCGATCAGCTTCTGCCATTCCTCGGGCGTGGTGTCGCGGAACAGGCGGAAGACGTCCCAGCCGGCATTGTTCACCAGCACGTCCGTGGGGCCGAACGCCGCCTCCGCCGCGGCGACGGCGGCGGCCACCGCCGCATGGTCGGTGATGTCGCAGGCGAAGGCGCGCGCGCGTCCGCCGTCCGCAGCGATCGCGTCGGCCACGCGGCCGGCGGCTGCGGTGTCGATGTCGAAGACGGCAACGATGGCACCCTCGGCCGCGAAGCGCCGGCAGGTGGCGCCCCCGATGCCGCCGCCGCCGCCGGTGACGATGACCACCTTGTCCCTCAGCCCCCGCATCGACCCCTCCAAGCTGGCATCCCGAATGTATCAATGGTATGCTACATCATGCAGAATATGGCAAGACATTGATGGATTATCCGGACGAGATGGCACCCCTGCACCCGGCGCAGGACGCGGCGGCACGGTTCGATGTCGCCAACCGGCTGTTCCTGCGGCTGTACCAGGCGTCCAACCTGTTGCATAAGACGGGCACGCGGGCGGTCGCGCGCTATGGCGCGACGACGCAGCAATGGGCGGTGCTCGGCGCGCTGTCGCGGCCGCAGGCGCGGGCCGAGGGGATGACGGTCAAGGATCTGCTGACCTTCCTGATGGTCAGCCGGCAGAACCTCAGCGCCGTGCTCGACCGGCTGGAAGCGGCGGGACTGGTGGAGCGGGTGCGGGTGCGCGGCGACGGGCGGCTGCGCCATGTCCGGCTGACCGCGCAGGGGGCCGCGGTGTGGGCGGAGATGCGCGGCAGCATCCGCGCCTATTACGACGAGGCGCTGGCCGGGTTCTCCACGCAGGATTGCGTGACGCTGTTCCGCCTGCTCGACCGGCTGCGCGACGGCCTCGCCGCGCTGTCCGGCGGCGAGGCGGACGCATGACGGCGTTCAGCGGCGGCGCAGCAGACTGACCGAGGCATAGGCGCCGAGCCACGATCCCGCCGCCGCGAACACGACATAGAAGGCGTTCTGCGTGTAGCTGATCACCGCGAAGGCCGAGAGAAGATACCACGCCCCGCTCCAGTTCGCCGCGACGACCCGGCGGCGGGCGGCGACGGCGGCGTTGAAGAACACATAGGCGGCGTCCGTGACGGCCGTGGAGCCGAGGACGCCGACGGCGATCAGCGGATTGAATGGGGCGGACATGCGGGCTCGCTCCGTTGCGTTCGGCGTGGGGTGGCCCGAAGATGCCGCGAAAAGCAACGGGGTGGGGGATGTTCGAGGGCTTCGCGCGTCGCACGGTCACGGTCGGGGATCACGACATCGCCTGCGTCGAGGGCGGGTCCGGGCCGCCGGTGCTGCTGCTGCACGGCTATCCGCAGACCATGGCGATGTGGGCCCGCGTCGCCCCGATCCTCGCCGCGCGGTATCGCGTCGTCTGCGCCGACCTGCGCGGCTACGGCGCGTCGGCGAAGCCGCGCTGCCTGCCGGACCGGTCGAATTATGCGTTCCGCGCCATGGCGGCGGATCAGGTCGGGCTGATGCGCGCGCTGGGCCATCCAAGCTTTCACCTCGTCGGGCATGATCGCGGCGGGCGCACCGCGCACCGGCTCGCGCTCGATCACGCCGACGCCGTCCGTACGCTGACGGTGATGGACATCGTACCGACGCACGCGATGTTCATGGAACTCGACCGCCATGTCGCCGGCGCCTACTGGCACTGGTTTTTCCTGGCACAACCCGAGCCGTTTCCCGAGCGGCTGATCGGCAACGATCCCGATTTCTTCTACGAGACCTGCCTGGTCGGCTGGGGCGCCACGACGATCGCCGATTTCGACGTGGAGATGCTGGCGGCCTACCGCGCGGCATGGCGCGATCCGGCGATGATCCACGGATCGTGTTCGGACTACCGCGCGGCGGCGGGCATCGACCTTGTGCACGACGCGGCGGATATCGACCGCAAGGTCGCGTGCCCGACCCTTGTCGCGTACGGCGCGGGCGGCGTGATGGCGCGGCGCTACGACATCGCGTCGAAATGGCGGGAACGCTGCACCGACGTCACGGCGGCATCGCTGCCGGGTGGGCATTTCTTCGTCGACCAGCATCCGGACAAGACCGCCGCGGTCCTGCTGGAGTTCCTCGCGGCGCACGAGACGTCGACATGACGTCCGGCGCGGTTTGACGCCTCACAAAAACCATCTATAGGGTCGTTGCCGCGAAACATGCGACGGCGGGCTGGGAGGAACAACGGATGCGACGCCTGGAAATCAAGTCCTGCATCCGCGCGGCCGCCGCCCTGGCGTTGCTTGTCTGCACAGCGGGCACGCGCGCGGTCGCCGAACCGCCTGCCCCGGCCGTCATCAAGATCGGCAGTCTTCATGCGGCATCAGGGGCGTATGCGTCGATCTCCATGCCGGTCTATGACGGGCTGAAGCTGTGGATCGACCGCACGAACGCCGACGGCGGGGCCTTCGTGAAAGCCTATGGCCGCAAGATCAAGCTGCAACTGATCTCCTATGACGACCAGAGCAATCCCGGCACCGCCGCGACGCTGATCAACCAGCTGATCACGCAGGATCACGTCGATCTGCTGGTGGGCGATTCCGGCTCGGTGCTGACCGCCGTCGCGGTGCCGATCGCCCGCGAGCACAAGATGATGCTGTTCGATCCGACCGGCACCGGCGCGAAGTTCTTCACGCACGACAACCCCTATATCGCGCTGCTGGCCGATCCCGCATCGACGATCTGGCCGAAATACCTGGCCGATTTCCTGATCAATCAGGGCGTGAAGGACGGTCTGAAAAAGGTCGCGATCCTGTACTCGACCAATGATTTCACCAGCACGCAGCACGAGGCGCTGGTCGGCTTCATCAAGGCCAGCCACGCGCCGATCGACATCGTGTTCGATCAGGGCGTGCCCACCAGCACCTCCAACTACACCACCCTGATCGGCAACATCGCGGCAGCGTCGCCGGACGCGGTGATCGAGTTGGGGTATGTCGGCAACGACATCGCCTTCCTGCGCAACCTGCAGGACAGCGGCCAGACGTTCCGCTTCATCTTCGCGCTGTATCCCGGCATCGAGACCGACGAGATCGTCAAGAATGTCGGCGCGCAGGGCATCGACCACGTGTTCAGCTATGTCACCGCGCAGGCGCTGGACTACAAGCCAACCGTCGGCATGGATGTCGCCACCTATCGTCAGGCGTTCGAGACGGCGTATCGCAGCCAGGGCGTGGCGTTCGGCTTCAACGCCATCGCGGGCTACACGGTGGGGCTGATGATCGGCCAGACGCTCGGCGCGGCGGACAGCCTGGATCAGCTGGCGCTGCGCCGCGCGCTGTTCGCGCAGTCGGGGCATGTGCGCACCCTCGACGGCCCGTTCGAGCTTGACGCGACCGGCCAGCAGATCGGCGAAATCACGCCGCTCGGGCAACTGATCGCGCATGGCAACACGGTGACGAACGTCGTCGTCTATCCGCCGTCGCTCGCGACCGGCAAGCCGGTGTACACGACGCCCTGACGGTCGGCACGGCCGGCACCGCGATCCGCATGTTGTACCATGCCGTGCTCGGCGGGCTGGTCTACGGGCTCTATTTCACGCTCGTCGGCCTCGGCCTGAACCTGATGTTCGGCGTCATGCGCATCGTCAACCTCGCGCATGGCGACGTGATCATGCTCGGCGCCTATGCGGCCTGGGCGCTGTTCACCGCATGGGCGGTGCATCCGCTGCTGGCGGCGCTGGCGATCCTGCTGGCGTTCACCGCGATCGGGATTCCCGTCTATTACCTGATCGTGCCGCGCCTGCTGCGCGCGCGCGACGCGGAGATGCTGTCGCTGATCCTGTTCTTCGGGCTGCAGCAGATCATCGAGGCGGCGGCGACGATCGCCTTCGGCACCACGGAACGGTCGATCCCGGGGCGTGTGCTCGGCCATCATCCGGTGCGTATCCTCGGGCAGGTGCTGCCGGCCGCCTGGGTATGGGCCGGCGCCGTCAGCGCCGTGTGCGTCGCCGCCCTGTATCTGTACCTGTATCACAGCCCGCCCGGCATGCTGACCCGGGCGGTGATGAGCAACCGCGAGGAGGCGAAGGCGAGCGGCATCGACGTGGACCGCGTCTGCTCCCTCGCCTTCGGCATCGCACTGGCGCTGGCCGGCATCGCGGGCGTGTTCGCGCCCTTCATGCTCGGCAGCGTGACGCCGGCGATCGGCCCCGACCTCAACATCGCGGCGTTTGCGGTGATCGTGATCGGCACGCTCGGCAATCCGATCGGAACCGTCCTCGGCGGCATCATCTACGGCGTGTCGCTGATGCTGATGCAGACCTTTCTCAGCGCCTGGGCCAACCTGTTGCCGAACCTGCTGCTGATCGCGGTGCTGCTGGTGCGCCCGTCCGGCCTGCTCGGCCGCCGCGTGCGGCGGGCCTGACATGGGGCGCGGCTGGCGCGAGCTGTGCCTGATCGTGCTGCCCACCGTCGCGATCGCGGCGTGGGCGCCGAACCTGTACGGCAACGTCCTGCTGCTGTTCAACTTCGTGCTGTACATCACCCTGGCGCAGGGGATGAACGCCATCTACGGCTTCACCGGCTATCTGCCGTTCGGCTATGTCGGCTTCTTCGGCGCCGGCGCCTATGGGTTCGCGATCGCGGCGATGGCGGGTGTGCATCCGGCGGCGGCGCTGGCGGTGGCGGGCGGCGCCGGTATCGCCCTCGGCCTGATCCTGACGCCGCTGCTGCGCCTGTCGGGCGCGTATTTCGCCATCGCCAACCTCGCCGCCGCGCAGGCGGTCTATCAGGTCGTCGCGAACCCCGCGCTGGCCCCCATCACGAAGGGTCCCTACGGCGTTTCCCTCTCGGCCGTGTTCGCGCCGCGCGCGAGCTATCTCGTCGCGGTCGCGCTGATGGGGGCGACGATGGCGGCGATCGTGTGGCTGCGCAACGGGCGCTTCGGGCTGGCGCTGATGGCGCTGCGCGACGATCCGGTCAGCGCGGCCTCCGCCGGCGTCAACATCGTCCGGGCGCGGACGATCGCGTGGCTGCTGTCGGCCCTGGTCGCATCGCTCGCCGGCGGGGCGTTCGCCTGGCAGATCTCCGTGTTCTACCCGGAGACGGCGTTCGACATGAGCATCAGCATCTTCGCGATCGTGTTCACCCTGTTCGGCGGCGCGGGCACGTTGCTGGGGCCGCTGATCGGCGTGCTGCTGCTGTATGGCGTCTACAACTGGATCGGCATCGCGGTGCCGCAGTATTTCCAGCTGATCTATGGCGCGCTGATCGTCGTGCTCGTGCTGTTCCTGCCGAACGGGCTGGTGTCCCTGCTGACGCAGCGGGGGATACGTGTCCCCTGAGCCGCCGCCCCTGCTGGAGGTGCGCGACCTCGTCAAGCGCTTCGGCGGGTTCCGCGCGCTCGACGGGCTCAGCCTTGACCTGCGCGCGGGCGAGGTGCTGGGGCTGGTCGGGCCGAACGGGTCGGGCAAGACGACCTGCATCAACACGATCGGCGGCCTGCAGCGGCCCGACGGCGGCGTGGTCACCTATGACGGCCGCCGCATCCCCGGTCTGCGCCCGCATCGCCTGTCGCGCCTCGGGATCAACCGCACCTATCAGTCGCCGCGCCCCTTCGCATCGCTGACGGTGCGGGAGAACGTGCTGGTCGCGGCGACCGAGGGATGCGGGTCCACGCCCCCCGACCTCGACACGCTGCTGGCCTCGCTCGGGCTGGCGGGACAGGCCGCGCGGCCGGCGGGCGAGCTGAACAGCGCGGAGCAGAAGACGCTGGACCTGGCGCGCGCGCTGGCGACCGCGCCGCGGCTGCTGCTCGTCGACGAGCTGGCGGCGGGGCTGAACCCCACGGAATTGCTGCGCATGGCCGAACGTCTGCGCGCCCTCGCCGATCGCGGCATGGCGATCCTCGTCGTCGAGCATCTGATGGGCTTCATCGAACGGGTGACCGACCGCGTCATCGTCATGAACGCGGGACGCGCGATCTTCGGCGGCCGGCTTGCCGAGGCGGTGCGCGACGGCGACGTGAAGCGGGTGTTCCTGGGAGGCGCGCATGGCGGATGAGCTGCTGCGCGCTTCCGGCCTGGAATCCGGCTATGGCGGCGTGCAGGTGCTGTGGGGCGCGGACATCGCGGTGGCGGCGGGGGAGACGGTGGTGCTCCTCGGCGCCAACGGGGCGGGCAAGACGACGCTGCTGCGCGTGCTGATGGGCCTGATGCCGGCATGGCGCGGCACCATCACGCTGGACGGCGCCGCCGTCACGCATGAGACGACCGACCAGCGCGTCCGGCGCGGGGTCGCCTACATGTCCGAACTCGGCGTGTTTCCTGACATGACGATCGCGGACAATCTGCGTATCGGCAGCCGTTTCGCCCCGCGCGCCGCACGGGCGGCGGCGATCGACGCGCTCTATGCGCGCTTCCCCGACCTCGCCGGCAAGCGGCGGTCGCTGGCGGGCAGCCTGTCCGGCGGCCAGCGCAAGATGCTCGGCATCGCCAAGGCGCTGGCCGGGCGCCCGCGCCTGCTGGTCATGGACGAGCCCTCGGCCGGACTGTCGCCGCTCTATGTGGCGGAGGTGCTGGCCGTCCTCGGACGCTTCCGCGCGGAGGGGCTGGCGCTGCTGATCGCCGAGCAGAATGTCGCGTTCCTCGACCTCGCGGACCGGGTCTGCACGCTCGAACGCGGCCGGACGGTGTTCACCGGCACGACGGCCGAGCTTCATGCCAACGACGCGCTGGAGCGCGCGTATTTCGGTCTGACCTGATCCGCGCCGCCGCCGCCCGTCGCCTACCGCCCGCCGTCTAGCGCCGGACGTTGGTCTTCGCGAGGTCGATCACCTCGTCGGTGCGGCCGTTCAGCACCGCGCGGACCATGTAGAGCGTGAAGCCCTTGGCCATCTGCGCGGTGATCTTGGGCGGCATCGCCAGCTCCATGCGGGTCACGACGGCGTCCACCACCACCGGCCCGGGATGGGCGAGCGCCTCGGCGACCTTCGCCTCGACCTCAGACGGGTCCTCGATCCGCACGCCCTTGATGCCGACAGCCTCGGCCATCGCGGCGAAGTTGGGATTGTCGAGCCCGGTGCCGGTGTTGAGGAAGCCCGACGATTTCTGCTCCAGCTCGATGAAGCCGAGGGCGCCGTTGTTGAACACGACGATCTTCGCCGGCAGCCCTAGCTGCTTGAAGCTGAGCAGGTCGCCCATCAGCATGGTGAAGCCGCCGTCGCCGGACAGCGAGATCACCTGTCGCCCGGGAAATGCCGCCTGCGCGCCCACGGCCTGTGCCATCGCGTTCGCCATCGAGCCATGCCAGAACGAGCCGATCAGCCGGCGGCGCCCGTTCATCGCGAGGTAGCGCGCCGCCCAGACCGTCGGCAGGCCGACATCGCAGGTAAAGACCGCATCGTCGGCGGCAAGTTCGCTGAGCACCCGCGCGATGTGCTGCGGATGCAGCGGGCCGCCCTTGCGCCCCGTCGCGAGGTCGTCGAGACCGCGGCGCGCGTCGCGGTAATGGTCGAGCGCGCGGTCCAGATGCGCACGGTCAGGCCGCGCCGTCAGCTTCGGCAGCAGCCGCGCGATGGTCGGCCCCACGTCGCCGATCAGCCCGAGATCCACCGGCACCCGCCGTCCGATATTCTCGCCACGCAGGTCGATCTGCACGATCCGCGCCTTCGCCGGATAGAACTGGCGATACGGGAAATCCGTCCCCAGCATCACCAGCGTCTCGCACGCCTCCATCGCGTAGTAGCCCGAGGCGAAGCCGATCAGCCCGGTCATGCCGACGTCATAGGGATTGTCCCACTCGACATGCTCCTTGCCCTTGAGGGCATGCACGATCGGGGCCTTCAGCGCCTCGGCCAGCGCGAGCACCTCGGCATGGGCGCCGGCACAGCCGGAGCCGCACAGCAGCGTGGTGCGGCCTCCCTGGTTCAGCAGCGCGGCGAGCCGGTCGAGGGAGGGGTCGTCGGGCACCACGACCGGGGGCGCCGGCAGCAGGCCGCCGGGCTTGGCGGGCGGCGCCGGAATGGCCTGCCGCAACGCGACGTCCCCCGGGATGACCAGCACGGCCACCGCCCGGTGGGTCGTCGCGTGCCGGATCGCCGTCTCCAGGGCGCGGGGCATCTGGGCCGGGTCGGCGACCAGCTCGCAGTACGACGAGCATTCCCGGAACAGGTTTTCCGGGTGCGTCTCCTGGAAATAGCCGGACCCGATTTCGGCCGAGGGGATGTGGGCGGCGATCGCGAGCACCGGGACACGCGAGCGATGACAGTCGAAAAGACCGTTGATCAGATGCAGGTTGCCCGGCCCGCAACTGCCGGCGCAGACCGCGAGCGCGCCGGTCAGGTGCGCCTCCGCCCCGGCGGCGAAGGCCGCCACCTCCTCGTGGCGGACGTGCAGCCAGGCGATGCGTCCCTGCCGGCGCAGCGCGTCGGTCAGGCCGTTCAGGCTGTCCCCGACGATGCCGTAGATCCGCGCGACGCCCGCCGCGGCGAGCGTGTCGACGAACTGCTCAGCAACCGTGGCCGCCATCGCTCTTCCCTTATCGTAATGTTGTCATCTACCGTGGATCTATGCACGCATGCCGCGACATGGTGCACTCCGGCCGCCGATCCGGCAATCGGAACGGACCGGCACCGCCGACCCGTTCGCCTGCGCGTCGCAACCTGATGGGGAGAGGCCTGTGACAGCCTACCGTAAGGAAACCGATAGCCTCGGCGAGGTCGAGGTGCCCGCGGACCGGCTGTGGGGGGCGCAGACCCAGCGGTCGCTGGAACATTTCAGCATCGGCAAGGATCTCATTCCGCGCGAGATGATCACCGCCTATGCGACGCTGAAAAAGGCGTGTGCGCATGCCAACCACGCGGGCGGACGGCTCGATGCGCGGGCGCATGACCTGATCGTACAGGTGGCCGACGAGATCCTCGCCGGCCAGCACCACGACATGTTCCCGCTGCATGTATGGATGACCGGCAGCGGCACCCAGTTCAACATGAACGTCAACGAAGTGATATCCAACCGGTGCTGCCAGCTCGCCGGCACCCCGCTCGGCAGCAAGGCGCCGGTGCATCCGAACGATCACGTCAACATGTCGCAGTCGTCCAACGACAGCTTCCCCTCGGCCATGTATATCGCGGCCGCGGTCGGCGTCACCGGGCGGCTGGTGCCGGCGGTGCGGGCGCTGCACGACGCGATCGCGGCCAAGGCCGAGGAATGGCGCGACATCGTCAAGATCGGCCGCACCCACATGCAGGACGCGACGCCGATCACGCTCGGGCAGGAATGGTCCGGCTATGCCGGCATGCTCGCCGACGATCTGGCGCGCCTCGACGCGGCGCTGGGCGACGTGTACCGCCTCGCCCTCGGCGGCACCGCGGTCGGCACGGGCATCAACGCGGCACCGGGCTTCGCCGATGCCGCCGCGGCGGAGATCGCCCGGCTGACCGGCCTGCCGTTCGTCAGCGCGGCCAACAAGTTCACGGTGCAGGGCGCGCATGACGCGCTGGTGCATCTGTCGGGCACGCTGCGCACGCTGGCGGTGTCGCTGTACAAGATCGCCAACGACATAAGGCTGATGTCGTGCGGTCCGCGCGCGGGCTTCGCCGAGCTGCTGATCCCGGAGAACGAGCCGGGATCGTCGATCATGCCCGGCAAGGTCAACCCGACGCAGGCGGAGGCGCTGACGATGATCGCCGCACAGGTCATCGGCAACGACGTCGCGGTCGGCCTCGGCGGCGCCGGCGGCTATCTGGAGATGAACGTCTACAAGCCGGTGATGATCTTCAACATCATGCACTCCATCACGATCCTGAGCGACGGCTGCGTCAATTTCCGCCGCTTCCTGGTCGAGGGGACGAAGCCGAACGTCAAGCGCATCGCCGAATATGTCGACCGCTCGCTGATGCTGGTCACCGCGCTGGCGCCGGTAATCGGCTATGACAAGGCCTCGCGCATCGCCCATCACGCGATGGACCACGATCTCACGCTGCGCGCCGCCGCCCTCGCCCTCGGCTACGTCACCGAGGCGGAGTTCGACCGCATCGTCGATCCGGCGAAGATGGTCCACCCCTACGTCGCAAGCGATGCCTGAGCACGCCCCGCAGCGCACACGAAAAGGGTCGCCGCCATGACCGCATCCGACGACACGACCGGGCCGCACGGACCGGCGCTGCTGCGCGATCCGCGCCGCAACCGGGGCAGCGCGTTCCCGGCGGCAGCCCGCGCCGCGCTCGGCATCGAGGGGCTGCTGCCACCGGTCGCCGACACGCTCGACGTACAGGTCGCGCGCATCCATGCGCAGATGCAGCTGCTCGACCACGATTTGCTGAAATACCTGTTCCTCAGCGACCTGCAGGCGCGGAACGAGACGCTGTTCTATGCCGTGCTGATGTCCGACCCGGCCGCCTTCATGCCGCTGGTCTACACGCCGACGGTGGGCGACGCCTGCCGCGCCTTCGACCACATCTATCACACGGCACGCGGCCTTTATCTGCCGATCACGGCGAAGGGCCGGCTGCACGAGCTGTTGGCCAACTGGCCGGAGCCGGACGTGCGCTTCATCGTCGTGACCGACGGCGAGCGCATCCTGGGCCTCGGCGATCTCGGCGTGGGCGGCATGGGAATCCCGATCGGCAAGCTGGCGCTCTACACCGCCTGCGCCGGCGTGCCGCCGGCCCTGACCCTGCCGATCACGCTCGACGTGGGGACCAACAACCACGCGCTGCTGGAGGACCCGCTCTATCTCGGCCTGCGCCAGCCGCGGGTGCGCGGGGCCGAATATGACGCGTTCATCGACGAGTTCGTCCAGGCGGTGCAGGCGCGCTTCCCGAGGAGCTGCCTGCAATGGGAGGATTTCGCGAACATCAACGCGGTGCCGATCCTGCAGCGCTACCGCGACCGCATCTGCACCTATAACGACGATATCCAGGGCACCGCCGCCGTCGCGCTGGCGGGCATCATCGCGGCGCTGCGTGTCACGAAGTCGAAGCTGGCGGAACAGCGCTTCCTGTTCCTCGGCGGCGGGTCCGCGGCGACCGGCATCGCCGAGCTGATCAGCGAGGCGATGGCGCTCGACGGCATGCCGATCGAGGCGGCGCGGGCGCGGTCATGGCTGTTCGACATCGGCGGCCTGATGGTCGGCACGCGCAACGACCTCGCGGACTTCCAGAGGCCGTTCGCGCACGATCACGCACCGATCGACCGGTTCGTCGATGCGGTGGAGGCGCTGCGGCCGACCGCGATCATCGGCGTCAGCACGGTGCCGAAGCTGTTCAACCAGCCGGTGATCGAGGCGATGGCCCGCATCAACGAGCGGCCGATCATCTTCCCGTATTCGAACCCGACCTCGCGCTCCGAATGCACGGCGGAGGAGGCGTACACCTGGTCGGACGGCCGCGCGATCTTCGCCAGCGGCAGCCCCTTCCCGCCCGTGCAGGTGAAGGGCAAGACGATGATCCCCGGACAGGGCAACAACGTCTATATCTTCCCCGCCATGGGCATGGCCGTGCTCGCGACCGAGGCGAAGCGGGTGACGGAAGCGATGTTCATCGTCGCCGCCCGCGCCGTCGCCGAGCAGGTGACCGAGACGGATCTCGACCAGGGGCTGATCTACCCGCCGGTGAGCACCATCCTCGACGCGTCGCTGCGCACCGCGACGAAGATCGCCGAATACATCTTCGATCACGACCTCGCCGGCGTCCCGCGTCCGGCCGACATCGCCGCCCATGTGCGCGCGCGGGCCTATAAGCCGGCCTATCCGCCCGCGCCGTGACGGCAACCACGCCCGGATGCTGACCACACCGGAGCCGGCGCCGCTCGACGAGGTGGCGCATCTCTCGCTCATGGTCGGGCGGCTGCTGCTGGCCAACGGCGCCGACACCGCCGAGGTGCAGGCGCTGGTGGAGCGCTTCGCCGGCGCCCATGGCTGCGAGGCGCAGCTGATGATCAGCTATGAGTCGCTGCTGCTGACGGTCGCGTCCGGCGACCGCTTTCGCACCAAGACGGGTCGGCGGGTGCCGGCGATGAATGTCGGCCTACACATCGTCCGCGCGGTGACGCGTATCGTCGATGACGCGGTGGCCGGCCGCGCCACGCTGGCGGAGGCGCGCGCGGCGCTCGACGCGGCGGAGCATCACCGGCCCGAATACAGCCGCTGGGTCGTGGTCGTCGCCCTCGGGCTGACGGCGGGCAGCCTCGCGCGGCTGTTCGGCGGCGACTGGCCGGCCTTCGCC
>NZ_BANB01000424.1 GCF_000964365.1 Acidisphaera rubrifaciens HS-AP3
TCAATGAGGCCCGGGCTCAGAGAGCCCGGGAGAGCTTCCTTCTGTCTCAGCGCCGCGCCACGGCGTCGGCGCTTCAATGAGGCCCGGGCTCAGAGAGCGCGGGAGAGGGCGGCCTGCTACAGTATCGAGGACAGTGTATCAGCTGCATCCGCCTGAGGACGGTCAGCACTGAGGCGTCCGTTTGCACGAGGCGAGCGCGAACCACGGCAAGGGTCCGCCGTCCGGAACCAACCTCCGGTATCCGCGTTTTGAATATTGCGACTGCTGCGACGGTTGCGTATAATGTGCCATTCGGGAGAAACCCTATGACCATGCCCGCCGTGGCCAAGCCACTCGGCGACCGGCTGCCTTCGCTTGGCGAGCGCGCCGCCGCCAACCAGCTCCGCCGTATCCTGGCCGCAGGCAGCGGCGACCAAGATCAGAAGCTGAAGATCATTAAGGAATCAGGACAGTCTGCCGAGATCGTACTGACACCCGGACTGTCCGCGCTGCTAATCGACCTCCTGCGCCATCTCGGCAGCGGCGACGCGGTTACGCTCGTGCCCGTCAGCCAAATGCTGACCACCCAGCAAGCAGCCGACATCCTCAATGTCTCCAGACCGTTCCTGATATCGCTTCTCGACAGAAGCGAGATCCCGCACGTGCTGGTCGGGCGACATCGTCGGATCAAGGCAGAGGATCTGTTCGCCTACAAGCGTCGCCGTGACACCGTTCGATCGGAAGCGCTTGATGAGCTGGCCGAAATGGACGCCGACCTGCTGTAGGCATGTTCGCCAACCGGTTCACTGTCCTCGTCGACGCCTGCTCGCTCTTCTCGCCGTTGACGCGAAACCTTCTGCTGTCGTTGGCGGAAGGCGAGTTCTTCCGCGTGCGCTGGTCAGAACGCATTCTCGCAGAAGTCGAGCGGGCGATCGTCCGAAGCTACGCTCGGAAAGGTGCCTCCGATGGAACGGAGCGTGCGGCGAGGGCGCGCGCCGCCATGGAACGCGCCTTCGAGGAGGCCGCCGTGACCGGCTATGAAGGGTTGATGTCCGGTCTCGGTGAGCTGCCCGATCCCAACGACGCCCACGTCATCGCCGCAGCAGTCAAGACACGAGCGTCCGTGATCGTGACCGAAAACCTCCGGCACTTCCCGGAACGGATCCTCAAGCCACTCGATCTCGAGGCAAAGAGCGCCGACGAGTTCATTTCTGATACGGTCGATCTCGACATTGGCCGCGCGATTCCGATCGTTCGGCGCTTGAGGAACGGCTTCGGCATCCAGAAAAGACCCCACAGGCACCGCTCCTCGACATGGAAGCCTGCGGCCTCACCCACACGGTCGACAGCCTTCGAGCTCACGTACAGTCGCTTTAAGGTGGCTCAGTTCCAAGGCTGCCGCAGCTCCAGTTTGGCACTGATCCCGGCTCACACCGATACGCTACTACTCACAGTGTATCAGCGCGCCTGATCGTCGCAGGTTGAATAACCCATCTTGATAGGTTATATCACCGCATGGTCACCGTGCTGCGTGCCCAAGGTCTGCGCGTGGTCATCTTCCTCAACGACCACCTGCCGGCCCATGTCCACGTCTTCGGTGACGGCGAGGCCAAGATCAATCTGCTCGGCGCCGATGGCGCACCCGAGCTGGTCTGGGCCGACGGCATGAACCGCGGCGACGTCCGCCGCGCCATGCGCCTTGCGACCGAGCAGCAGGGAGTCCTGCTGGCACGCTGGGAGGACATTCATGGCAGAACTGACTGACGCCCAGATCGATGCCGCGGCCGAACGCGGGCGGCTCGCCCGCCTCACCGAGCCCCGGGCGGCGAGCGCGCGCTATGACCGCGAGGCCGGTCGCGTGATCGTCGAACTGACCAATGGCTGCGTCTTCGCGTTCCCGCCGCAGCTCGCGCAGGGGCTGGAGGATGCGACCGACGATCAGCTCGCGGCGGTCGAGATCCTCGGCGCCGGCTACGGCCTGTATTGGGAAGCACTCGACGCCGATCTGTCGGTGCCGGGTCTGCTCGCTGGCCTGTTCGGCACCAGGGCGTTCATGGCCCGACACGCCGGGCGCGCGACATCGCCCGCCAAGGCCGCCGCGGCACGGAACAACGGCGCGAAAGGCGGCCGTCCACGCAAATCAGCCAGTGGCTGATTGTGACTTTTAGCCACGAATGGCGGGACTTCTCCGTCGCAACGTGGCGGTCCGCGCCCCGTGAGAGGGCGACCGTAGAACCAGCGCAAGCGCGTGGAATGAGCCGGCGTTTCTATCCCGCCACCTCACGGGCATTGATCGCTGCACTCAATCGTCCCCCCTCAGTATAGCCTCTCGCAGGCGATCGAATGAGCAACGATATCTCAAGTGTGGTCTGAACAGGATATGATGCGGGTCTAAAGTGGGTCGCGTCTGACCGCCATAACCGTATGAAATTAAGACGTTTATCCGACTGATACATCCGAGAGTTGGCCGAGTTCGTGTCAACATTGGGTCAGACTGGAAAGAGGGAAGAGGTCGTCCCTTGTCATCCTCCGATGACCTCCCTGGGTGAAGACGTCACGGGCGCACGAATGAGACCTCGTGGATATTTCTCTTCAGAATCTCACTCGATTCTCATTCTCACAGGGAGTCTCATTTCCGGCCGCAGTCCACCGTGCAGCAGTGCCAGAACAGCAAATAGCGTTGACGCCGACCGGCGCCCTACCGGCGGCGATTTCCTGCATTGCCCGCGCCCGCCGGAATGAACCGCCGGGCGCCATCCGTCGCATAAGGCCGGGTCCGCGTTCCCCGCGTCTTCGGGGAGCAGCCGTAGGCCTCCGGTAAGCCCGGACGGTCCAGCAATTTCATCGGTCCCTCAGCCCGGCGGCGCACCCCGGTAGCCGGAGGCCGGCGCGGAGCGCGGCGTCATGGGCACGATGGCCCCAACCGGAGCGCGCCGGTCCGCCGCGGTACGGGCAGCGACAGCAGCCCCGGTTGGCGATCCGGACGCCGCTCGTTATATCTAGATGGATATAACAATTCGGAGAACAGCATGAGCGATACGATCAGCGTCACCGGCGACGTCACCAGCCCCCTCACGCTCGGCGCCACCGGGCTCGCCGCCCTGCCGCAGACGACGGTCGCGGTGGCCGTGAACGGCCAGCCGGAGAGCTTCAGCGGCGTCTCCGTCTACACGTTGATCAGCGATGCCGGCTTCACGTCGCCCGCCGGCAAGAACGGGCAGCTCCATGACGACGTGCAGGTCAGCAATGGCACGACTGCGGTCGCGCTGTCCGAGGGCGAGCTCGACCCCGCGTTCGGCGGGGCGCAGGCGGCGACCACCGACATCATCGCCACCACGGAGGACGGCCACCCGATCGCCCCGCAGCTCATCGTGCCCGGCGACGCCAATGGCGGGATCGCCGGGCGTGACATCGCGGGCGTGACCACGCTGACGGTGGGGCAGGCGAGCGTGCCCACGGTGCCCATCACCAATGCCGTGACGACCAGCTTCACCCTCGGCGGCGCGGTCGCTGTGCCCGGCACCTATACCGTGGCCGCGCTGGAGGCGCTGCCGGCCACCACCCAGACCGACACCTTCCAGGCGGGGCCCAGCACGCAGCGCGACACCTTCACCGGCACGACGCTGTTCGGCCTCCTCGCCACGGTGGGCCTGACGCCGGCGGCGCAGGCGAACCTGCTGGACGACGTGGTCGTGGTGACCGGCAGCGACGGCTACGCGGTGACCTATTCGCTGGGCGAGCTCGCCCGCC
>NZ_BANB01000423.1 GCF_000964365.1 Acidisphaera rubrifaciens HS-AP3
GGCTGCGCGGGCTGTATGTCGCCGGCGGCAGCGCACACCCCGGCGCGGGCGTGCCGATGGCGGCGCTGTCCGGCCGGCTTGCCGCCGCCGCCGTGATCGCCGACCTCCGATGAACCCGCGCGATTTCAGCGCGCCGGTCCCGGCTGGCGGCTATGCCTGGTGGTATGTCGATGCGGTCAGCGACGACGGCCGCTCCGGCCTCACCGTCATCGCCTTCGTCGGCAGCGTGTTCTCGCCCTATTACAGCTTCGCGCGCCGCCGCGGGCCGGTTGATCCGGAACGCCACTGCGCGGTCAACGTGGTGCTGTACGGCGAGCGCGGCCGGCGCTGGACGATGACGGAGCGCGGTGCGTCGCACCTGCACCGCACCGCGACGTCGTTCGCGCTCGGACCGAGTACGCTCGCCTGGGACGGCGACGCGCTGGTGATCGACATCGACGAGCGGGCGGCGCCGCTGCCGCGCCGCGTGCGCGGGCGCGTGCGTGTCCATCCCGGCACGCCGACGGACGCGACGTTTCACCTCGATGCCGAGCGGCGTCACCGCTGGTCGCCGATCGCGCCCTGTGCGCGGGTGGAGGTCCGTTTCGACCAGCCGGCGCTCGCGTGGGCGGGGGACGGATATTTCGACAGCAACGCCGGCAGCGTGCCGCTGGAGGACAGCTTCGACCACTGGACCTGGTCCCGCGCGCCGCTGCGCGACGGCGCCGCGATCCTGTATGACGTGCGCCGCCGCGACGGCAGCGTGCAGAACCTGAGCCTGCGCGTCGGCCGCGACGGGCGCGTTGCCGATTATGCGGCGCCGGCCGCCTGTCCGCTGCCGGGCACGCGATGGGGCATCGCGCGCGCGACGCGGGCGGAGACCCCGGGCGGGACGCGGCTGCGCACGACGCTGACGGACGCGCCGTTCTATGCGCGGTCGCTGCTGGACACGCGGATCGACGGCGAGCCGGTCATCGCCATGCACGAGGCGCTGTCGATGCGCCGCTTCGTCGCCCCCTGGGTGCAGGCGATGCTGCCGTTCCGCATGCCACGCGCATTGCGCTGACGGCCGCGCGTTCAGTCCTTGGACTTCCGCGTGTCGCGCGTCGTGCGGTTGATCGACCAGAGTTCATAGAGCAGCACGGCGAGCACGATCAGCTCGATGAGCATCCACTCGTGCGACACGAGGAAATGCATCATCGCGCCAGCTCACCGTGCGGCCGGTCGCGCTGCTCCAGCCGGTCGAACAGCTCCGCGATCCACACGATCTGCTCGCCGAGCGTGCGGGGCGGCGCCGCACGCCGCGGCGCGGGCGTGGCCGTCACCGCGTCGACGAGGAAGCGCGTCGCCTCCAGCGGCGGCACTGCGCCC
>NZ_BANB01000422.1 GCF_000964365.1 Acidisphaera rubrifaciens HS-AP3
CCCGACGCGGTGCGCGCGACCGGCGCGGAGTACGTGCTCATCTGCCCCGCGCCCGCCGGCGCGGCTGGGCATGGCGATACGCTGTGGGACCGGCTCCGTCGCGACGATCCGCCGTCGTGGCTCGCCCCGGCGGGCGTCGGCCGTCCCATGCCGGGGATCGCCGCGCCGGTTCTGTGGCGGGTCAGGCCGGACCGCTGAGCGCGGGGAACACCAGCACGCAGCGCAGGCCGGGCCGGTTATCCTCCAGCACGAGGTCGGCGTCGTGCAGCAGGGCGATCGCCTTCACCACGCTGAGGCCGAGGCCGCTGCCCGGCGTCGTTCGGCTCGTCTCCAGCCGGTAGAAGCGTCGCAGCACCTTCGCGCGCAGGGCGGGGGGAATGCCCGGGCCGTCATCGGCGACGCTCGCGCGCACCACGCCCGCGTCCCACGCGGCCGTGACCGCGATGGCCGCGCCGTCCCCCGCGTGGCGGATCGCGTTCTCGATCAGGTTGGCGAATAGTTGCGCGAGGAGCTGACGGTCGCCCGCGACCCGCGACCCTGGGGCGGCCGCGACCGTCAGGCGCTGCCGATGCTCCTCCGCGACCGGCACATAGGCTTCGGCCACGTCGCCCAGCAGGACGCCGAGATCGACCTCCGTGAAGCCGGCGCGGCGCGACCCGCTTTCGATCTGCGCGATGCGCAGCAGGGCGGCGAAGGTCTCGAGGATGGCATCGGCGTCGCGGATCGACCCCTCGACCGCGTCGCGCAGCGCCGCCGCGTCCCGGTCGCGGCGCAACGCCAGTTCCAGCCGCTGCCGCAGCCGGCTGAGCGGCGTGCGGAGGTCGTGCGCGATGTCGCTCGACACCTGCTGCACCTCGCCCATCAGCTCCTGGATGCGGTCGAGCATCGCGTTGAGGCTGGCGGCGAGCCGGTCCAGCTCGTCGCCCGAGCCGCGCAGGTCGATCCGCCGGCCGAGATCGCCCTTCATGATGTCGCGGCTTGCGAGGCTCATCGCGTCGATGCGCCGCAGCAGGCTGTGGCTGGTCGCGAGGCCGCCCAGGATCGCGAGCGCGATCGTCACTGCGAAGCCCGCGGCAAAGGCGTGGACGATCACCGTCCGCATCTCGCCCTGTTCGAAATCGCTGATGCCGACGAACAGATAGGACCCGTCCGACAGCACGACGCCGCGCCCGCGTATGCCGCCATCGGCATGCCGTCCCGCGCGTCCCGACGGCCCCAGCACGCGCACGCCCGGCAGCGGACTTGCGGCCGGCATGTTGCCCGCCAGCACGCGCCCCTGCGCATCCTGCAACAGGTAGTAGATGCCCGGCGCGCGCGCGACGAGCTGCTCGATCACCGGGCGCAGGGCGGGCGCGGTGTCGGCCGCGGCATCGGCCCGCACCTCGGTCAGTTCGTTGGCGACCGTGCGGTCGATCTGGCGCGCGATGTAGCCGGTCGCCGACCAGGCGACGATCACGAACAGCACGGCGACGCACAGCCCGAACACGCCGCCGTAGAGCAGCGTCAGCCGGAAGCTCGAAGTCCGCAGCAGCCTAGGAAGGCGCACGCAGGCAGTACCCGGCGCCGCGTACCGTGTGGATCAGCTCGGCGCGGCCCTGATCGATCTTCGCCCGCAGGCGGCTGATGTGACTGTCCACGATGTTGGTGCGCGGGTCGAAGTGGAACTGCCAGACATTCTCCAGCAGCATCGTGCGCGTCACCACCTGGCCTGCGTGGCGCATCAGGTATTCCAGCAGCATGAACTCGCGCGGCTGCAGCTCGATGCGCGCCCCGCCGCGCCGCACGCTGCGCGCCAGCAGGTCCATTTCCAGGTCGGCGACCTGCAGCACCGTCTCCGGCGCGTGGCCGCGCGCCCGCCGGCCGAGGGCGGCGACGCGCGCCACCAGCTCCGCGAAGGCGAAGGGCTTGGTCAGGTAGTCGTCCCCGCCCGCATTCAGCCCCGCCACCCGGTCGTCGATGCCGCCCATGGTGGTGAGGAACAGCACGGGCGTCGCCACGCCGCTCGCGCGCAGGACGCGCACCAGCCCCAATCCGTCGATCCCGGGCAGCATGCGGTCCACCACCAGCACGTCCCACTCGCCGGCCGCCGCCTCGAACAGCGCGGTCCGGCCGCCGGCGGCGTGCTGCACCTCGTGCCCTTCGCCCTGCAGTCCCTGCAGGATGTAGTCGGCGGTGTCGGGATCGTCCTCGATCAGCAGGATTCGCATGGCGCGACAGCCTCGGGCGCAGCGGCCCGCGCTTGTCAAGTTGGCGATCGCGAATGTTGGGAGCAGGTGCCGGAAAGGTCGGGTCGGGTAGCCGGCAAAATACGATGTCGTACCGACGGCCTGTATATACTGTTCTGCTTGCTGCCGCCATGCTTCCCGGCGCCTGCGCGCGCTATCACGCGGCGCCGCTCGCGGACCGGCCGGCGCTCGCCGCCTCCGTCGCGGATCTGCGTCACGAGGGCGTGGCACCCGGCGGTCCGCTGTCGGTCGACGACGTCGCCGTGCTGGCCGTGCAGAACGATCCCGACCTGGTCGCGGCACGGGCGCGGCACGGCATCGCCAAGGCGCAGCTGCTGCAGGCCGGGCTGCTGCCCAATCCGCAGATCGCGCCCG
>NZ_BANB01000421.1 GCF_000964365.1 Acidisphaera rubrifaciens HS-AP3
GCCGGCGCGCCCGGTGAGGCCGGCTTCGGCATGGACGGCGCCGGGGCCGGCGTCCGTGCGGACGGCGTGTCCGGGGTCGGCTGCGGCGGCGTCGTGCCGGTGGCCGCGCGGGCCTCCGTCCCGATCACCACGCGGACGAGCCCGACGGTCTTGACCGACAGCAGCAGCGCCAGCGCGCCGATCGTCACCGGCAGCAGACGGAGCCCGCGCGCACGACCCGCCGTGGCGCTCATCGCGCGAGCCTCAAAGCCTGCATCAGGTCACGTTCGGCCTGACTGCGCAGACGCGGGGCCGGCGCCGGCGCGCCGGTCGTGTCGGTCTCGATTCCGTCCCCGGCCATGGCGCGGCCTGACGGGATGAGACCGGCCGGAAGATGGCCCGCGAAACCGTAGCCGGAGGACACAGGCCCAACCGGCGGGTCGCCGAACGGCATGGCAGCGGGGGACGAACCGCCTGCCGGGCGGGCGGCGCGCACGGCCGCGTCCAGCCGGTCCGCGGCCTGCCCGGCGCGCCCGACCAGAAAGCCGAGATCGTCCTTGAGCGCGACGGCGCTCTCGATCTGGCGCGCGATCCGCCGCCCGGCGTCGTCGGCCGCTTCGCGCAGCTGCGCGACGCCCGCCTCCGCCTGCCGGGTGCTGGCATTGAAGCCGGCCACCAGCGCCTCCAGCGCCGCCCGGTCACGCTTCAGCACGCCGAGCGCCCGTTCAAGCCGCAGGGCGTGAAACAGCGTCGCGCCCAGCAGCGCGACAAGACCCAGCTCCAGCCCCCATTCAAGTGCGCCCATGCCCCACCGCGTCGCAGGTCCCTCGTCCGCCGTTATCCGCGACACTCATTGATGGGGCGTAACCGGCCGCGGCAGATCGCGCTCGATCCGCACGGCAACGCGGCTCTTGCGTCGCCCCACCCGCCCCTCGAACAGCGAAACGTTGCCGCACCGCAGCGTCACCGGTGCGCCCGGCGCCGTGTTGAGGGTGATGCGGCTGCCAGGCCGCAGCGCCATGACGTCCGAGAGGCGCATCGTCTGTTCGTCGAGCACGATCTCGAGGTCGACGTCGGTGCCCCACAGCTCCTCGGCCAGATGGGTCTCCCAGATCGAGTCGCGGCCGAACTTCTCGCCCATGAATTGCTGGAGCAGCAGCTCGCGCACCGGCTCCAGCGTGGCATAGGGCAGCAGCAGCTCCATCCGGCCGCCGCGATCCTCCATGTCGATGCGCAGACGGGCGAGCACCGCCGCGTTGGACAGGCGGCTGATCGCGACGAAGCGCGGATTGACCTCCAGCCGCTCGAAGCGGAACGTCACCGGACAAAGCGGATCGAAGCTCGCAGTGAGGTCGGCCAACACGACGCGGATCAGCCGTTCCACGAGGCTTCGCTCGATCGTTGTGTAGGGCCGGCCCTCGATGCGCATCGGCGCCGTGCCGCGCCGGCCGCCGAGCAGGACGTCGACGATCGAATAGATCATCGCGCTGTCGACGACCATCAGGCCGTAATTGTCCCACCCCTCCGCCTTGAAGACGGCGAGCATGGCAGGCAGGGGGATCGAGTTCAGGTAGTCGCCGAACCGCAGCGAGACGATGTTGTCGATGCTGACCTCGACGTTGTCGCTCGTGAAGTTGCGCAGGCTGGTGGACATGATGCGGACCAGCCGGTCGAACACGATCTCCAGCATCGGCAGGCGCTCGTAGGAGACGAGCCCGCTGCTGATGATCCGCTCGATCCCGCTCGCGTCCGCCCCACCGGCGTCGCCCCCGTCCACGCCGAGGAGGCTGTCGATTTCCGCCTGATTGAGCACCCGCGCGGGCTCCGCGATGCCGCCGTCGCCGGCGGCAGCGCCCCAGGCGGCGGCGAGCGCCTCGTCGTCGTCGGGCGCGTCGTCGCGGGGCGCGTCGTCGTCGGGCACGCCGTCCTGTCCGGCCGCGCCGCTCATTGCACCAGCAGTTCCTCGAACAGTACATCCTGGATATGCGCGGGCGCCGCGACGAGGGTCGCGCGGGCGATCAGTTCCTCGCGCAGACGGTAGGTGCCGGCGGAGCCCCGGAACTCCTCCGGCCGCATGTCGCGCAGATGGGTCTGGAACAGGTCGATCAGGCGCGGCATCGCCGCCTGCACCGGCCCGGTATCGGCGCTCCCGGCGACTTCGAGCTTGGCGCGCAGCTTCACGTAGCTCGGCCGGCGCGGATTGCCGTTGAGGTTGGCCACCATCTCCGGCACGTCGATATAGACCGGCGGCGCCGCGGCGACGGCGTGCACCTGCGTCGCGGTGCCGTGTCCGAGCAGCCGCGGCAGGATGCCGGTGAACCAGAGGCCGGCGCCGATGACGCCGAGCAGCACCGGCACGGCCAGCATCAGCAGCTTTCGCCGCCCGCCGCCCGTCGCCGCTGGCGCCGTCCCGTCCGCCGTCGCCGGGGCCGCCGTGTCCACGCTCATTGCCCACCCGCCGCCATCTGCACCGCGACAGCATGGCCCCGGCAGATGAACGAAACCTTGCGCGCGGCAGGAACTGCCATGCGCGCCGGCCGCCCGGCAGAAGATGCCGGGACGATTTGGCCCGCCGCGGCGGGCCGCCCGCGTTGGCGCTTGTCGGATCAACGCTTTAGGCGCCGGCACGCGGGTCGCATCCGCGACGGTGCGGCGCAGCCGGCGGTCGGCGCGCGACGGGGGAACGACGATGGAAATCGCGACGATGGTGGCGGCCTCGCGGCTGGTGGCGATGCAGCGGGCGATGGATGTCACGGCCGACAACCTCGCGAACGCCGACACGGCGGGGTTCAAGGCCGAGCGGATGCTGTTCAGCGACTGGCTGTCGCGCCAGCCGGGGACGCCGGGCGGCGCCGAACGACAGATCGCCTACACGCAGGACCGCGCGACGTGGCGGGACCAGCGGTCGGGCACGCTGACCCATACCGGCAACCCGTTCGACATCGCGCTGAGCGGTGATGGGTACTTTACTGTACAGACCGCCGCCGGGCCGCGCCTGACGCGGGCGGGGCGCTTCGCGCCGACGCCGGACGGCATGCTCGCGGATCTTGCCGGCAACAAGCTGCTCGACACCACCGGCCAGCCGATCCAGCTCGCGCAGGGCGACACCACGGTGACGATCGCCGGCGACGGCACCGTCAGCGATCAGGGCGGCGAGATCGCCAAGATCGGCGTCGTGCAGCCGACCGATCCGATGCGCATGACGGCCGAGGGCGCCGCACGGCTGCGCGCCGACACGCCGACCGCGCCCGTCGCCGCGCCGCAGATCGTCCAGGGCGCGGTCGAGGACAGCAACGTCCAGCCGATCGCCGAGGTCACGCACATGGTCGACATGCAGCACGAGTTCCAGTTCGTCGCGGGCTTCCTGCAGGCGGAGAGCGACCGCCAGCAGAACGCCGTCGACAAGCTGCTGCCGAGGGCCTGAGACGATGCGCCACCTCGATTTCGCACGTCACGCGGCCATCGCCGCCCTCGCGCTGCTGGCCGCCGCCGGGCTCGCCTCGGCGTCGGTCTCCCCGCTACTCGTCCACCTCGCGTTCGGCTGAGCACCGCCCATGCGCTCGCTCGATATCGCCGGCACCGGGATGCAGGCGCAGCAGACGAACGTCGAAGTGATCTCCAACAACATCGCCAACATGACGACGACCGGCTTCAAGCGGCGGCGCGCGGAGTTCCAGGACCTGATCTACCAGAACCTGCGGCGGGTCGGCTCCAACTCCTCCGACACCGGCACGATCGTCCCGGCCGGCGCGCAGGTCGGGCTCGGCGTCAACACGGCGGCGATCTACCGCATCGGCGAGCAGGGCAACCTCCAGCAGACCAGCAACAGCCTCGACGTCGCGATCCAGGGCACCGGCTATTTCCAGGTCACGCTGCCGTCCGGCGAGATCGCCTATACCCGCGACGGTACGTTCGGCCTGTCGCCGGACGGGCAGATCGTCACGGCGGACGGCTATGTCGTGCTGCCCGGCATCACCATCCCCACCAACGCGCAGAGCGTGACCATCAACGCCGATGGCGAGGTGCAGGTGACCTATGCCGGGCAGACGGTGCCGGCGACGGTCGGGCAGTTGCAGATCGCGGCCTTTCCCAACGAGGCCGGGCTGGATGCGCAGGGATCGAACCTGCTGCTGCAGACCGCCGCCTCCGGCAATCCGGTGACCGGCAACCCGAACTCGCCGGGATTCGGGTCGCTGATGCAGGGCTATGTCGAGACATCGAACGTCAACGTGGTGACCGAGATCACCAACCTGATCACCGCCCAGCGCGCGTACGAGATGAACAGCAAGGTCATCACGGCGTGCGACCAGATGCTGTCCACCCTGACCAATCTGAGGTGACGCCATGCGCCCTCCCCCCACCCGCCGCCACGGCGCAATCGCGCTGGCGGCGCT
>NZ_BANB01000420.1 GCF_000964365.1 Acidisphaera rubrifaciens HS-AP3
CTACGATCCAGACTGATCGGCTACCGCTCTAGCGGCTCATGAGTTTCTGCCGAGCAAAGCTTTCCAATCCATCAATGGTGGTGATTCGATTGCTTACCACATCATCCAAAGTGACGGTAATTTCGTCGGCGACATGGCCTCCACCCTCGATTCTTGCTTTTGTTTGCCACGTCTGAAACTCCCATTTCTTGAATTGGTCCGGAAGACCAGGGATCTTCGACCGTATCAGCGCGTAATCCGCCTCCAACAAGACCGTAACCGCCATCTGGGCCATCGGCGTCACCAGCAAAAATGCTCATCTGCGTGGCAGTGAAGCAGAGCCGGGCTAAGTGTGGCTATGGAAGTTTCGGGCAGATGGTGCCCAGGGGCGGAATCGAACCACCGACACTGCGATTTTCAGTCGCATGCTCTACCAACTGAGCTACCTGGGCTCCGGGGCGGCGGGTGCAGTAGCCCCAAACGGGGAGCGGATCAAGCCGCCGCGATCAGGCATCCTCCGCGTCGTCGCTGAGAAGCGCGTCCG
>NZ_BANB01000419.1 GCF_000964365.1 Acidisphaera rubrifaciens HS-AP3
GCCATCGCGGCGGCGGACAGGGCGGCGGGGGGCGGCCCGCCTGCGCGCGTGCTGGTATGCGGCAGCCTCTATCTGGCCGGCGAGGTGCTGAAGGCGGACACGGCCTGACGGGACCGGCGGCCCGGCGTGCCCGCGTATGGCCGCAGCCGCCGCCGCAGTGCGTCGATGACCGGCCCGGTGCAGACGAGCGGCGCGTAGCCATCGCTCTCCCAGCGCCGCGCGGCATCGGTCCCGACATGGCTACCGGCGACGTGGTCGTAGCCGGCGCGGTCGCCGACGTCGAGGTAGCTCTCCACCGGCAGACCCTCCGCCAGCACAACGTCGTGGCTGTCGAGCTCGATGTGGAAATACGTCACCGTCGCCGGCGTCTCCTGCGCGACCGCGTCGCCGTCGATCAGGTATTTGACCGGGATCAGCACGCCGTTGGCATACACCGCGTGGTCGGGCGAGAGATGCAGCGCCCGGCGCGGCAGGCCGGGGCCGAACGCGCCGCGCCGGATGCGCACCGGCCGCACGCGCGCGGGCTCCGGAT
>NZ_BANB01000418.1 GCF_000964365.1 Acidisphaera rubrifaciens HS-AP3
ACACCAAGCCTGCGCCGAACAGCCAGCCCAACCCGACGAAGAACCCGGCGCCGGACAGCCAGGCGCTGAACAACACGCTGGAGAAGCTGCGGGCCCTGCAACGCCAGCAGCGGCCGCCGACCGCGCGCGCCAACCCCTCGCGCGGCGGCGCCCCGCATGGCGGCGGCAGCCCGCAGGGCGACGACACGTCGAAGCTGTCCGTCTCGCAGGCGCGGGCGATCGGCGCCGAGGTGCAGCGGTGCTGGACCTTCGACGCCGGCGCCAAGGACGTCATGAGCTTTCAGGTGCTGCTCGACGTGACGGTGGACGAGACCGGCCAGGCGCGCATCGCCGAGGTGGCGCCCGAGGATACCGGGCGGCTGTCCGATCCGGTGTTTCGCGCTTTTGCGGAACGGGCGCGGCGTGCCGTGCTGAGCCCGACCTGTTCCAACCTGCCGCTGCCCCCGTCGATGCGCGGCCAGCGGCAGACCTTCAAGTTCCGTTTCCGGCCCGGCGAGTGACCGTGGCCGCCGCCCATGCCTGCGTCTGACTGTTGGAAGAGAGCAAGACGATGCCAGCACACGAGAGCGACCGCCTGATCGGCCGACGCGGCCTGATTGCCACCGGCCTTGCCGGATCGGCTTTTCTTCTGGCACCGCCCGCCCGGGCGCAGGGGACGACCGCCACCGGGTCGGCGGTGATCGATGTCAGCCGCGCCCGCGCCGCGCCGATTCCGATCGCCATCCCCGATCTCGGCGGCTCGCCGCTCGGCGCGCAGATCGCGCAGGTGATCACCGCCGATCTGGCGAATTGCGGCCTGTTCCGCCCGCTGCCGGCGTCGAGCTTCATCCAGGCCGGGCCGTCCGGCTCCGGCATGCCCAATTTCCAGAACTGGCGGGTGACCGGCGCGCAGGCGCTGGTGACCGGTTCGGTCGAGGGCGGCGGGTCGAGCGTGCGCGTCGAGTTCCGTTTGTGGGACGTGCTGCCGCAGCAGCAGATCCAGGGGACGGCCTATACGACCAGCGCCGCGAACTGGCGCCGGATCGCGCACATCATCGCCGACGTGATCTATCAGCGGCTGCTCGGCGAAAAGGGGTATTTCGACACCCGCATCGTCTATGTCGCGAACACCGGGCCGCGCAGCCGGCGGATCAAGCGGCTGGCGATCATGGATCAGGACAGCGCCAACAACCGCTATCTGACAGACGGCACATGGATGGTGCTGACGCCGCGCTTTCATCCGACGCGCGACGAGATCGCCTTCATGAGCTACGCCAACAACCGGCCGCGCGTGTACATGTTCAACCTCGCCAGCGGCCGGCAGCAGGTGCTCGGGGATTTCAACGGGATGACGTTCGCGCCCCGTTTCAGCCCCGACGGCAACAGCGTCATCATGTCCGTGGCGCATGGCGGCGGGTCCGACATCGTCGAGGTCGGCCTCAACGGCGGCGGCATGCGGCGGCTGACCAATTCGGGCGCCATCGACACCAGCCCCTGCTTCAGCCCGGACGGGTCGCAGATCGTCTTCAACTCCGACCGCGGCGGCGACCAGCAGCTGTATATCATGGGTGCCGGCGGCGGCGGGGCGAAGCGCATCAGCTTTGGCAACGGCCGCTACGCGACGCCGGTGTGGTCACCGCGCGGCGACCTGATCGCCTTCACGCGCCTCAGCGGCTCGACCTTCGCGATCGGCGTGATGGCGCCGGACGGCACCGGCGAGCGCATCCTGTCGGAGAGCTTCGCGGTGGAGGGGCCTACCTTTTGCCCCAACGGGCGGGTCATCATGTTCTGGCGCGAGACCCCGGCGTCGAGCCGCAGCGGGGCGGGGTATTCGACGCGGCTGGTGTCGATCGACATCACCGGCTTCAACGAGAGGCAGGTGCCGACCGCGACCGATGCGTCCGATCCGGCGTGGTCGCCGTTGGCGGAGTAAGGGGCGGCCGCTCAACGGGACCGCGCGCCGCGCATGGTCGCGCGTCCCACAGCGCGCTTGACCGCGCTGGGGCGCCTCGCTAAGCGCTGCCGGGAACGGAACGGATTACCGGGACGGCCGTTACACGTGCTTGATCGCCGTCATAGCGCCACGACCGAACCGCCCTCAACCATGGCTTCCTCCTTCCCCAGCGACCGCATTCAGGATCATCCGCCATGAACGCAAAGCTCATCGCTGCCTTCGCCGCCATAGCCCTGCTGGCGGCGTGCTCGCACTCCAACGAGGGCGCCGCCACCGGATCGGGCGCCACCGCGGCAACCGCCGGCCCCGCGCCCGGCAGCGAGGAGGATCTGGTCAAGAATGTCGGCGACCGCGTCTTCTTCGCCTTCAACTCGTCGTCCATCGACGGCGATGCCCGCTCCACCCTCGACCGGCAGTCCGACTGGCTGCAGCGCTATCAGCAGGTCGGCGTCCAGGTCGCCGGCAACTGCGACGAGCGTGGCACCGAGGAGTACAATCTGGCGCTTGGCCAGCGTCGCGCCAACGCGGCCCGCGACTATCTCGTGGCCAAGGGCGTGAGCGGCGCGCGCATCACGACGATCAGCTATGGCAAGGACCGCCCGGTCGCCCTCGGCTCGGACGAGCAGGCCTGGGCGCAGAACCGCAACGCCATCACGTCGGTGAAGTAACGGAGGCCACGGGCCGGCATGTCGCCTCTGCGCTGGCGGCCCGTCGCCGCCGTCTGTCTTGCCGTCGCGCTCGCGCCGTTTGGCGCGCGCGCGCAAATCGCGATCGACAGCCGCGAGGGCATCGCGCTTCAGAACCAGATCGCGGAACTGCGCCACGAGGTCGAGTCCCTCCAGGGCCAGATCTCGTCCGGCGGGGGTGGCGGCGGGGGTGGCGTGCTGGCGGGCTCGCCGCCGCCTGCCGTCCCGTCGGGCGCGAGCGGTGACCTGATCGCGGCCCTCGTGTCGCGCGTGCAGGCGCTGGAGGACGAGACACGCCGCCTGCGCGGCCGCGTGGACGAGCTGCAGAATACGCAGCAGCATCAGTACGACGACCTGAACAAGCAGATCGGCGATCTGAACTTCAAGCTCGGCGGCGGGGCGGGCGGCGGGGCTCCGGCCGCCGCGCCGCCGCCCGCGTCCTATGGTTCGCCGCCGCCCTATACGCCGCCCACCTACAGCCCGCCGGCATCGCCGCCGGGTCGGGGCGCCGCCGCCGCGCCGACCGGGCCGCGCACACCCGAACGCGCCATCGCCGAGGGATATGCCGATCTGGGCCGGCGCGACTATGCCGGCGCCACCGCCGCCGCGCGCGAGGTGCTGGACAACAACCGGACCTCGCCGCGCGCCTATGACGCGCAGTACCTGCTGGCGCAGGCCCTGGCGGGCAAGCGCGACTATGCGCAGGCGGCGATCGCCTATGACGACACCTATAACAGGGCCCGCACCGGGACCCACGCGCCCGAGGCGCTGGTGGGGCTCGCCTCGTCGCTGAACGCGATCGGCGAGCGGAAGGCGGCGTGCGAGACGCTGGCCAAGCTGGCGCGGGAGTTCCCGAAGGTCCGGCCGGACGTCCACAACGCCGCCGGCGCGGTGCGGGTGCGTGCCGGCTGCTCCTGACGCGGCCGACGACCGACTGCACGACGCCCTCACGGAGGGCGGTTTCGCCGCCCGCATGGCGCGGCTCGGCCCGTTCGGCACGCCGCCGCGTCTTGCCTGCGGCGTCTCGGGCGGCGCCGACAGCATGGCGCTGGCGCTGCTGGCCGCAAGCTGGGCACGGCGGCGCGGCGGTGATCTCCTCGCGCTCATCGTCGATCACGGGCTGCGACCCGAGGCGGCGGAAGAGGCCCGCGCCGCAGCGGCGCGCCTCGCGGCGCAGGGCATTCCGTCCCGTCTCCTGACGCTGACCGGCCTGCATGCGGGCCCGGCCAAGGCCGCCCGGGCGCGCGATGCCCGGCTGTCCGCGCTTGCGGCGGCCTGCGCCGAGGCGGGGCGCACCGACCTCTTGCTCGCGCACCACGCGGCCGATCAGGCGGAGACGCTGATGATGCGTGCCCTGGCGGCCAGCGGCGCGGACGGGCTGGCCGGGATCGCGGCGCTGCGTCACCTGCACGGCATCCGGCTGCTGCGGCCCTTGCTGGACGTGCCGCCGGCGGCGCTGCGCGATTGTCTCCGCCGGCGTGGCGTCGCGTGGAGCGACGATCCGTCCAATGCCGATCCGGCCGCGCTGCGCGCCCGGCTGCGCGGCGTGGCGGTCGGGGGTGTGGCGGCGTT
>NZ_BANB01000417.1 GCF_000964365.1 Acidisphaera rubrifaciens HS-AP3
GGCCCGGCCGCCGCGCGGATCGCCGCCAGCGCGTGCGCCAGGAAGTCCGTCAGCGCCGCCGGCGTCCACGCGACCGCCGGCCGCGGCGCCTCGCCGAAGCTCGGCCAGTCGATCGCGATCACCCGGTGGCGCGCCGCCAGCCTGTCCTGCAGGCCCGCCATCTCCCGCCGCGTGGAGATCGACGACAGCGCCGGCAGCAGCAGCACCGGCGAGCCCTCGCCCCGCACCTCCTGCCCGACCGGCAGGCTGTGCCCCTGCCAGCGCCACACGCCGATCATCCCGCCAGCCGATCCGCCGATCCTTTGTCCGGTCGCCACACTCACCGTGCCGTCCATGCCTGCCTCCCTGTCCCCGGCCCCTATGTGGGCGTCCGGCGCGACAGGCGCACCCGCGCCTCGATCACGCGGGCCAGATGCGCCGCACTCGCCTCGGCCGGCTGGTCGGCGGCATCCAGCACGATGTCGGCCTCCGCCGGCGCCTCGTACGGCGCGCCGATGCCGGTGAAGCCCGGCAGCCGTCCGGCGCGGGCGGCGGCATACAGCCCCTTGGGGTCGCGCGCCTCGCAGGTGGCGAGATCGGCGCGGACATAGACCTCGTGATACGCCTCGCCCACGATGGTGCGCGCCATCGCCCGCTGCGCCCGCGTGGGCGAGATCAGCGCCGTGATGACGACCAGCCCGTGATCGGCCATCAGCCGCGCGACGGCGGCGGTGCGGCGGATGTTCTCCGTCCGGTCGGCCTCGGAGAAACCCAGATCGCTGGTCAGCCGGGTGCGCAGCGCGTCCCCGTCCAGCACCGCGACCTGCATCCCGCGCGCGAACAGCAGCGCCTCGGTCTGGCGCGCGATCGTGCTCTTGCCGGCCCCCGACAGGCCGGTCATCCAGAACACCGCGCCGTAATGCCCGTTCGCCCGCGCCCGGTCCCGCGGCAGCACGGCGCTGGTGCCGGGAAACACCGCGGGCGTCGCACCCAGCGCCGCCGGACCCAGCAGCGGTGCGGCGCCGAGGACGCGCTGCCACGCATCGACCAGCACGCCCCGCCCGCCCAGGGCGCCGGGCTCGAACGGATCGAACAGCACGCCCTGCGGCGCGTGCAGCGTGACGTCGGCGAAGCCGTCCGGCGGCACCTCCTCGGCACCCCCCGGCCGCACGTCGCCCTCGACCGCCTGCACCGCGTCGATCGCGGCGACGCTCACCGGATACTCGGCGGGGCCGAGGCGGAGCGTATAGGCATCGCCGACGCGCAGCGCCTCGGCATGCAGCCAGAACAGCCGCGCCCGCAGCCGGGCGGCCCGCATCGGCGGGGCGTCCGGGCCATAGATCATGTCGCCCCGCTCGACCACGACATCGGGCGTCAGCACCACGGCGACCGACTGCCCGGCCATCGCGGCGACCGGCGCCGGGGCGTTCCAGACGCGAAACCCCGCGACCCGCGCCGGCG
>NZ_BANB01000416.1 GCF_000964365.1 Acidisphaera rubrifaciens HS-AP3
GCTGGCGGACGCGCGCGCGCAGGCGACATCGGCCACGGCGCAGGAACAGGCGCTCGAATCCCGCTTGGCCACGGCGGCGGCGCAGGCGGACGCGGCGGGACAGGATGCCGCCCGCACCGCGACGGCGCTGGCCGAGGCGAAGCGGCATCTGGCGGAGATGCAGGCGCAGGCGGCGGCGCTCGACCGCACCGTGACCGCCGACCGCGCGACGATCGACGCCAAGCTATCCGACCTCGCGAACTTGAACCAGGAGCTGAAGGCGCTGAGCGCCCTGCGCGACGAGCTGGAGCAAAAGGTGCAGGACGCGGCCGCGCGCGCCACCACCGAGCAGGAGCGCCGGGCGGCGGTGGAGGCGCAGCTCGCGCAGGAGAAGGATCTCGGCCAGTCCGCGCGGGCGCAGATCGCGCTGCTCAACCAACAGGTGGCGGCGATGCGCGCGCAGCTGCAGCAGGTATCGGGCGCGCTTGACCTCGCGCAGGCGACGATGCGCGACAAGGACGCGCAGATCAGCAATCTTGGCGAAAAGCTCAACGCCGCGCTGGCGAAGAAGGTGGAGGAGCTGCAGCGCTACCGCAGCGAGTTCTTCGGCCGGCTGCGCGACGTGCTCGCCGGGCGGCCGGGGCTGCAGGTGGTGGGCGACCGGTTCGTGTTCCAGAGCGAGGTGCTGTTCCCCGTCGGCAGCGCCGACCTCACGCCGTCGGGCGCCGACGAGATCGGCGCGCTCGCCAAGACGATCAAGCAGATCGCGTCGGAGATACCGGCCAACCTGCCGTGGATCCTGCGCGTCGATGGCCATGCGGACCGGCAGCCGATCGACCACGGCCGTTTCGCCAGCAACTGGGAGCTGTCGGCGGCGCGCGCGATCACCGTGGTCAAGCTGCTGATCGCCGACGGCGTGCCGCCCGACCACCTCGCCGCCACCGGTTTTGCCGACTATCAGCCGCTGGATGCCGCCGACACGCCGGCCGCCTATGCCAGGAACCGCCGGATCGAGCTGCGCCTGACGGATCGCTGACGCCCCCGCCGCCGCCTTGTCGCGTGCCGTGCGGGGCGGCATGGTGCGGGAAAATCAGACCGGATGCCCGCGCGGCGCCGGCAGCGACGGGGGGGTGCCATGGCGGTCACGACGAGCGGCGGGGTGTTGTCGGAGGCGGAGCACGGCACGCAGCTGCGCCGGGCGGTGATCGCGGCGACGGTCGGCACCACGATCGAATGGTATGATTTCTTCGTCTACGGCACCGCCGCCGGCCTGGTGTTCCCCAAGCTGTTCTTCCCGCACGAGGCGCCGCTGACGGCGACGCTCGCCTCGTTCAGCACGTATTTCATCGGCTTCATCGGCCGGCCGATCGGGGCGGCGATCTTCGGCCATTACGGCGACCGCATCGGGCGCAAGGCGACGCTGATCTCCACCCTGCTGCTGATGGGCTTCTCCACCTTCCTGATCGGCTTCGTGCCCGGCTATGCGACGATCGGCATCTGGGGCGCGGTGATCCTGACGGTGCTGCGCATGCTGCAGGGCATCGGCGTGGGCGGCGAGTGGGGCGGCTCGGTGCTGATCTCGATGGAATGGGCGCGCGGCTCCAAACGGCGCGGGCTGGTGGCGTCCTGGCCGCAATTCGGCGTGCCGGCCGGCCTGTTCCTCGCCAATCTCGCGGTGCTGGCCTTCAGCACCTGGTCCGGCGCGAGCTTCGCGGCCTGGGGCTGGCGGATCCCGTTCCTGCTGTCGATCGTGCTGATCGCGATCGGGCTGTGGATACGCCTCGGCATCCTGGAGACGCCGGTGTTCCGCGCGCTGGTCGCCGAGCGCAAGATCGAAAAGGCCCCCATCGTCGAGGTGATCCGCCGCCAGCCGCGCGAGATCATCCTGTCCGCCCTGCTGCGCATGGCCGAACAGGCGCCGTTCTACATCTACACCGCCTTCGTCTTCGCCTATGCGACCGGCACGCTGCACATCTCGCGCGACCTCATCCTCGCCGCGGTGCTGGCGGCGGCGTGCGTCGCCTTCGTCACCATCCCGGTGTCCGGACATATCTCGGACGTGATCGGGAGGCGCCGGATGTACCTCCTGGGCGCCGTCGCGACGGGGGTGTTCGGGTTCCTGTACTTCCCGCTGCTCGATACCGGGGCGCCGGTGCTGGTGTTCGCGGCGATCGTGCTGTCGCTGATCCCGCACGACATGATGTACGGGCCGCAGGCGGCGCTGATCGCCGAGGCGTTCACCCCGCGCCTGCGCTACAGCGGCGCCTCCCTCGGCTATCAGCTCGCGTCCATCATCGCGGGCGGGCCGGCGCCGCTGATCGCGACGGCGCTGTTCGCGCGCTATCACTCCGGCATGGCGATCTCGCTGTATATCGGCGCCTGCGCGGTCATCAGCGTGCTCGCCACGATGCTGATGCCCGACTATACGGGCCGCGACATCTCCGCCGAATACGACCGCGCCGGCTGACCCCCTCCGCACCATCGCCCGTCCACGCCATCCCTCGCCCGCCCGCGCCGCCTGGCGCGGGCGCCACACCCGTCAGGCAGGCCCCCGTGTCATTGCAGTCCCTGGGCGCCCGGCTGGCGCCCGCGTGCTTCGTCGTCCTGTGGGCGAGCGGCTTCATCGTCGCGCGGCTGATCACGGGCCACGCCGATCCGCTGAC
>NZ_BANB01000415.1 GCF_000964365.1 Acidisphaera rubrifaciens HS-AP3
GCACAGCAGCACGCCGCGCGCGATCAGCGTCCAGCGGGCGGCCCAGACACCGGCCGCGGCGACGGCGAGGACGGCGGGGCCCGCCCACCACGGCGGCTCGCTGCGCACCGACAGGTAGGCCAGCGCGCCCGCCCCCATGAACACCGGCAGGAACAGGGCGAACCGCCCCTCCTCGCCCTCGTAGATGTCGAGGAGCGCGTCGGTCACAGCCCGGCGCCACCGGCGCGGCCATGCACGCCCGGCGATGGAAAGCGCCGTCATGATGCAACCTCCGGTCGCAGCCTAGCGACGCGGCCGGCCGGATGACAACAATGGCGGGACCGGGCGGGGGACGTCAGCCGCGATAGGCGCGCGCGCTCTCGATGCCCAGCAGATGCAGGACCGAGCCGGTCGCGGGATCGCGCAACAGGGCCACGTTCTCCGGCAGCGCCGTCCAGATGCGGTCGGCGACCGTGCCCTCGCCCATCGGCCCGCCGCCATACTCGGCGAGAAACGCCCAGGTCTTGCCGGGCAGCGGATGCACCACGAACCCGTGCGGCCCGAAGACGCGCCGCGCCGCGGCGACCGACCAGATGCAGATATGGCCGCGTCCGACCGGGTCGAGATAGGCGGGGTCCTCGTGCCGGACATAGTCGGTCAGCCCGGTGTTGAAGACGTAGCAGGCGCCGGGCGCGGATATGGCCGCGAGGTCGCGCACCAGCGCGTCGAGCATGCGCGGGGTCAGATGCTCGATCACCTCGATGCAGCTGCCGGCGTCGAACGGGCCGGCGAGGTCGCGCAGGGCGCCCACGTGATAGTTGGCGTGAAGTGTCCGCGCGGCCGTCGGCGGCGGAAACAGCTCGACGCCGTGGAAGACCGCGCGTGCCGCCGGAAGATGCCAGGCGAGCGCATCCAGCAGCAGCCCGGCGCCGGTGCCGATATCGAGGAACCGCCGCACCGGGACGCGGCAATACAGCAGCGTCTCGGCCACCCGCGCGAGGGCCGGCCCCCAGGCCCGTTCGCGCGCCGCCGCGAGCTCCGCCGCCCAGTACGCATCATCATACGACCGGGGCGCCGTCCCGCGGTCGATGCGGTCGAGCGTGGAAGATGACAGGGCGATGAAATCGCAGGCGTCGCACGCGTGGTAGTCATGCCCCGCCACGGTCGCATAGGGCGCGCCGACCGGCGCCGCGCACAGCGGACAAAGGGTGGGGCTCTCGCCAGTCTCGCTCTCGCCAGTCACGCTCTCGTCGGTCACGGCGCCTCCGTGCGGATGCCAGCGGCGACGGAGCGGGAGCGCCGTCCGTCAGGGGTCGGCGGCCTTGATGACCGAGCGCCCAGCCATGCGCAACGGACGGGCGGCGGACGCAGGGCGCGCGCCGCCCGCCGTCTCGCCCGTGCCCGGCCCGCGTGGTAGATCGCGGCCATGTCCGACAGCCCCGCCGTACGCACCCGCTTCGCCCCAAGCCCCACCGGCCTGCTGCATATCGGCGGGGTCCGGACCGCGCTGTTCAACTGGCTGTTCGCGCGCCGGCACGGGGGCGAATACCTGCTGCGCATCGAGGACACCGACCGCGCGCGCAGCACGGCGGCGGCGACGCAGGTGATCCTGGACGGGCTGGCCTGGCTCGGCCTCTCGCCGGACGGCACGCCCGTCTATCAGTCGGCCCGCGAGGGCCGTCACCGCGAGGTCGCGCTGGCGCTGCTGGAGGCCGGGCTTGCCTACCGCGCCTACGACACGCCGGAGGAGCTG
>NZ_BANB01000414.1 GCF_000964365.1 Acidisphaera rubrifaciens HS-AP3
TGAAATGAGGCATCGTTGATCTCCGATGCCCGGCAAGAAACGCTTGAAACGCGGCGGCCGAAGGACTAAATATCACTCGAGTCGTTGAGAAACTCAGGTCCTTCAGCAGCCCGCGCGCGTCACCGCCGGGCTGCTTTTTTATGCAGCGCGCTTGCCGGCGGGACGCCCTACGCGCGGCGTCTGCGGCCGGTGCTCGTGGGACATAACCCACTCGCGGACCTTGGCCGCGTCGTACAGCCTCATGATGCCCAGCCGAATGCAGGGCATCCCGGCGCGCTCATGCCGGATGATCGTTCTCTCGGAACAGCGCAGCTCCGCTGCAAGTTGAGCGCGCGTCAGCAGCCCGGAGAGGAGGCCGCTGTCATCATCGTGGCTGGTAGTTGCGTCTGACATTTTGAACCTGACCAGTTGCGTCGGTTCCTGTCAGTAAGTCGGCGCACCCTGTCCGCGCACGATGGGCAATTTGGGTTTTGCGATTTGCCCTAAAATATCTTCGGCGCGGTCAGGCTTCGGACGCCCGCCCCCTCCGCTCGACGAGGCGGCGCCGGATAGAGGCGGGGCTGGGTTGCTCACCGTTCAAGGCCGGAATGATAACGGAAAGGAACGTGACCAGCGGCCCGCTTTCCGAGGCGCCGGCTGGCGGGTTGACGGTTTGCCATGCCTCCGCGAAGTCCACCGGCAGCACGTCCGCCAAAGATTGCCAGCTTGCCGGATTATCGTCCCGGCCGTTCGACCGCACAACGACGCGCTGTTGCCAGACGATCCGGCTTGCGTCGCGTTGAACGGCCTCTAGCAGTCGCGCCGCCGCGCGGTGCCGCCACAGCCCGAAAGTGTCGTCCCGCCCCGGAACCGGGCGACAGCTCGCCTCGATCCGGGGGAGAACCTCGCGCAGTTCCGCGATGGCAGCCTCGGCGCGCCGGGCGTCGTCGTTAGCTTGCCGCTGCGCTTGCAACCGATAGAAATGAGCGTGCCAACGGTTTAGCACCGCCGCCAGGATCGCAAGCGCATCGTCCGGCGGCATGACGTACATCGGCCGGCCGTTTTTGCGTCGGTTGGTGATTTGCGTGGCGAAAATCTCCCGCAGCCCATCGGCGGAGAAAGGCGGGTCGGGCGACAGTGCGTCGCGGTGTGTGACATACCGCGTGCTCACGCCCGGCGCCCGCTGATCTGGACCACCTCGGCGGACCTGCCGCCTCCCGTCACCACGGCGCCCACACGCTCCGTAGCCGCCCGCAGAGGGTCGTCTAGGAGATGCGCATAGCGGGCGGTCGTGCTGGCCTGGGTGTGGCCGAGAAGCGCACCGATGACCACCAAGGACAGGCCGGAACTGGCGAGAATCGAAGCAAAAGTATGACGAAGATCGTGGATACGCACGGTCGATTGCCAGACCATCACGGGCTGGCCCTTAGCGTCGAGAACCGGCTTGCCGGCCTTCGTGGTCTTCGCCACCCGCTCGGCGAGGCCGGCATCCTTGCAGATGGCTGCCCATACCCGTTTGATCTCGGCGAGGTGACCGCGCACCAGATCGCCCTTGCGATCCCGGTGCGGCTGGCCAGGGAACAGGTGATCCTCCGGCCGCAGGTTGCCGCGATGCATCTGCGTCAGAAGCGCCAGCGCGGGCGCGCTGAGCGGCACGCGGTGTAGCTTGGCCTGCTTGGTCGTGGCGGCGGGCTTCGTCCATACGCCGGCCGCCAGATCGAACTGTGACCATGTGGCAGACAGCACCTCAGCCTTGCGGGCGCCGGTCAGCAGCAAGAGGCGGATCGCGTCACACGATACCCGCTCGGGATGCTTCGCCAGCGCATCGCTTAGCCGTGCCAGCTCGGCCGGCGTCAGGTGCCGCTCGCGCTTGTTTTCGGGCTGCCGCTCGATCCCGCGCGCCGGATTGTCCGTGCGCATCTCCCATTTGACCGCCAGCGCCAGCATCTTCGACAGGACGGCAACGGTCCGGTTGGCGCGGATCGGGGCCGTCTTCGCGACCTCCCGGTGCAGCTTTTCCACGTCGCTGTGCCGGAGGTCGGCGACCCGAACCTTGCCGAGCTGCGGGCGGACGTAGAGCCGGAGGATCGAACGGTAATCGACAACCGTAGCTGGCCGGCGCTTAGGCAGGTGCTCGGCCTCGAACCTGTCAGCAAGATCGGCGATGGTTGGCGCGGCGCGATCGGCGTGCCGGTCGCCCATCGGGTCGTCACCCAGGTCGATCCGGCGCTTGAGGGCCTTGGCGTGGTCGCGGGCCGGGCGGACCTTCCAGTCCGGCCAGCTCCCGATCGTGATGCGCCGCTCCCGGCCGGCTGCCCTGTAATTAAGGATGAACGCCCGCGCGCCGGCCTTCGTGATACGGACGCCGAAGCCTTTGACCTCGGCATCGTACACGATCCGGTTGCCCGCCTCAGGGGGCGCCAGGGCCTTCACGTCGGCATCCGTCAGCCCTTCATCTTTGCTCGCCTTCGCGCCCATGTCCGCACCCTGTGTCCGCACCGTGTCCGCATCAGGATGGCGCACGATGGCAGGGCGTGTCAACAAAAGTCAGAGGATGGCGCGAGAAGTCCGCATTCTATCTGCGTTTTCGAACGTCTGTGTCCGTATCCAAGGCTTTTCGGGGGTATCGGAGGCGAACTCTTAATCAGCGGGTCCAAGGTTCGAGTCCTTGTGCACCCACCACGTCCGCGAATGCCCCAGCGTCGACAGGCCCGCTTTCCTTCCGGGACCGCGACCATCGTCGCTTTCCGCCCCAGCCGCGATCCGCTATCAGCCTCGGCCGAACGCCATCCTGACCGAGGCGACGCCGCGCCATGTCCAGCCCCCGACATACCGAATGCGCATCCCGCTGGGAGATCCGGCATCTGCCGGACGAGGGCCGCGCGATCAACGACGGATGCGCCGTGGCAATCCGTTTGGCAGGCTTCTACGTGATGAGGGACGACGCGCCGGTTGCCGGGCCGTTCGAGACGGACGAGGCGGCGCAGGCGTGGCTTGTCCGCGGACGCTCATCCGGGCGCCCGCCAGCATTGCGCCGCGATCCCCGGCCGGGTGAGCGCGCGCCCGGGCAATAGGCGACGGCGCGCGCCCGGCAGCCCTTCAGTGCGCGTTCTCGCCCGGCGACTTCAGCGAGGACCCGGCATGGCTGCCGTTCTGCCCCGGTGCGCCGGGGATGTGCCCGCTCTCCGGCATGCGGCCGCCTGGGTTCTGCGGGCCGGGGCTGGCGACGCCGTTATGCGTCGGCGTCTTGGTCGACGTCACGGCGCCCGAGGGTGACGGCGCGGCGCTGGTGTCAGCCGCCAGGGCGGGCCCAGCAGCGAACGCGGCGGCGGCGGCAAGGGCGGCGGTCGCCATGGCGGCGCGGCGGATCGGTTTCAT
>NZ_BANB01000413.1 GCF_000964365.1 Acidisphaera rubrifaciens HS-AP3
CGCTCGCGTCCTCGCCGCGTCTGCTGCTGCTCGACGAGCCGACGGCGGGCATGAACCCGGCGGAGACGCTGGAACTGGCGGAACAGCTCGCGGCGCTGCATGCGGCGGGGCTGACCATCCTGCTGATCGAACACAAGCTCGATGTCGTGACGCAGCTCGCCGCGCGCGTGCACGTCCTCGACCACGGCGAGGTGATCGCGGTCGGCACGCCCGCCGAGGTCCGTCGCGACGAGGCCGTGCTCGCCGCCTATCTCGGCCGCAACGCGCAGGCCGCGGGAGCCGCGCGTGTTGCTTGAGTTCCACGACGTCGACACGCATTACGGCGACCTGCACGTCCTCAAGCGCGTCAACTATGCGATCGCCGCGGGGGAGATCGTGGCGCTGCTCGGCGGCAACGCCAGCGGCAAGTCCACGACGATGAAGACGATCATGGGCGTGGTGCGGCCGACGCGCGGCGCGGTGCGCTTCGATGGGTGCGACATCACCCGGTTGCCGACGGCTGCGCGCGTGCGCCTCGGCATCGCGCCGGTGCTGGAGGGGCGACGGCTGTTCCCGCGCATGACGGTGGCCGAGAATCTGGCGATGGGCGCCTACACGCGGCGCGACCGCGCGGGGGTGGAGGCCGATCTCGTCCGTCTGTTCGACCTGTTCCCGCGCGTGGCGGAGCGGCGCGACCAGCTGGCCGGCACGCTGTCGGGCGGCGAGCAGCAGATGGTCGCGATCGTGCGCGCACTGATGTCGCGTCCGCGCCTGATCTGCATGGACGAGCCGTCGATGGGCCTGTCGCCGCTGTTCGTGGAGCGCGTGTTCGACACCATCGCCGCGATCAACCGCGACGGCGTGACCGTGTTCATGGTCGAGCAGAACGCCAACATGGCGCTATCGGTCGCGCACCGCGCCTACGTGCTGCAGACCGGGCGGGTGGTGATGGAAGGGCGCGCCGAGGACCTGCGCGCCGATCCGGCGATCCGCGAGGCGTATCTGGGCGAGTTGCAGGTTCCCGCCGGCTAGCCGTGCCGGGCTAGTTGACCTGCCGCGGGTTGGGCCGCACGGGGGCGCGGGGCTCGGTCGGCGACGTTTCGGACGGCGTGGGGCCGGCGAACGAACCGGGCCGGGCAATGGCGATCGGTTCCGCCCGGCGGGTGC
>NZ_BANB01000412.1 GCF_000964365.1 Acidisphaera rubrifaciens HS-AP3
GGCGGCCGTCACCGCGCCCGCGATGCAGGTCGGCAGGCCGAGCTGCCAGTCCCGCGCCGACGCCGCCATCAGCGCCGCCGCCGTCAGCACGATGCCCGCCGCCGCGATGCGCCCGCCGGTGCCGAGCCGCGGGATGTCGATCTCCGTCGCGATCGTCTGCCGCAGGGCGGCGCGCTGCGTCAGCCACAGCGCGGCGAACGTCGCCAGAATCGCCGCCGCCGACGGCAGCGCATAGCGCGGCAGCCAGTCGAGCAGCGGCGGCATGTGGCTGCCGTAGATCACCAGGTTGGCGGGGTTGGAGATCGGCAGCACGAACGACGCGGCGTTGGCGATGAAGGCGCAGACCAGCAGATACGGCAACGGGTTCTCGGCCTCCGCCGCGCGCACCACGGCGGCGACCGCCGGCGTCAGCACCACCGCCGTCGCGTCGTTGGACAGGAACGCGGTGACCACGGTGCCGACGCCGTAGATCAGCACGAACAGGCGCCGCCCCGATCCGCCGGCCGCCCGCGCCGCATGCGCCGCGAGCCAGTCGAACAGCCCCTCGCGCCGCGCCACCTCGGCCAGCAGCATCATGCCGATCAGGAACAGATAGACGTCGGTGCCCTTGGCCACGCCGCGCCACGCATCCGCCGCCGGCAGCAGCCCGGCCAGCACCAGCAGCGCCGCGCCCGCGACGGCCCAGATCGCCTCCGGCAGGCCCCAGGGCCGCAGGATCACGCCGCCCGTCGCGAGCGCCGCGATGCCCCACGTCATCGTCATCGTATTCACCACGCGCGGCCGTTGCGGTTCGGCCCGAGCTGCGTCCCGGCGATGTGTTTCTCCGGCCACGCGCCGACCGCGTCGCGGTCGCTGCCATCGGCGTGCGGGGCGCGCAGCAGGTGCCGCCCGGCGGGATCGACCAGCACGGTGATCGTCTCCTCGCCCGCCTGACCCGCCGCGTCCTCGGCGCGCACCGTCAGCCTGTGCAGTCCGTCCGCGACCCCGCCGAGACCAAGCCGCCCGGTCCACCGCGTCCCGTCGTCCGGCGCGGGCAGCAGCGGCAGCGGATCGCCGGCGCCGAGCCGCGCCGTCACCCGCGTGACCGAAGTCGCGCCCCACACCTTGGCGCGCACGTCGACCCACGGCCCGGACAGGACCTGATCATGCGCGGCGGGGCGGGTGATGAGGCGATGGTCGGCCGGCCCGGTGATCAGCACCAGCGGCCAGCCGCCGCCGAGCGGGGCGAATCGCCAGCTCACGATGCCGCCGTCGATCGCCGCGACGGAGAACCCCGGCGGCCCTTCCTCGACCTGTCCGATGGAGCGCGTCGCCGCATAGATCGTCCGTCCGTCGTTGGCGAGTTCGTTGTAGTGGGTGTGGCCCATGTCGATGCAGGCGACGTGGTGGCGCGCGAGCAAAGTGCGCAGCCGGTCGCCGCCCGCGCGCAGGTCGGCGGGATAGGCGTGCATGAACAGCGCCACGCCCTCGCCGGCCGCGGTCGCGTCGATCACCTCCGCCTCAAGCCAGTCGAGTTGCGCCCCGTCGAGCCGGAAATCGAGGCCGCCGCCGCCCGCCGAGACGATGTCGAGGAACAGGCAGCGATGCCCGGCAACGCGCGTCGCATACGGAAGCGGTCGCGCGCCGAGTTCGCGGTAGAAGCCGTCGAGCCTGCGGGTGGCGAAGTCGTGATCGCCCGGGATCACATGCGTGGGAATGCGCAGCCGGTCGAGGCACGCGCGCACCAGGGCGAATTGCGCGTCGGTGCCGCCATCCGCGTTGTCGCCGGGCAGGTAGGCGAAGTCCACGGCGCCCGCGAGATGGCGGTTGGCCATGTCGATGAGGGCGAGGAAGTCGCGATGGTTCTCCGCCTGCGCCACGGTGATGTGCAGATCACCGAAGTGCAGCCAGGTGACGACGGCGTCGGACGCCGGCATGCGTTTGCTCCGCTGGGGCTGGCAGCGCGGCCGAAAAGCGGCCGCCTGCCGTTTAGCAATCGAGAACGGTCAAGGTTCCGACCCGGTCCCGCCGGGCCGATAAAAAGTCACGGTTGCGGCGCCGGCCGTGGAGCCGGAGGTGGGGGTGGCGGCGGCCCGCGCCGCGGCCCTCCGGCCGGCCCCGCGACCTGCACGAGCGCGTCGGGCGCGGTGCCGATCGCCTGCGCGTCGATCGAGCGGCCATACCGGCCGGTCGCGGCATAGCCCTGCGCCACCAACGTTCGACCGGGTGCCAGATAGGCGGACAACTTCGCGGCCTGATCGGGCGGCAGATGCACCTGCGTGCCGTCGTCAAGCAGCGCGCCGTTCATGTCGCCGCGCGGGCCATAGAGCGCTTCCCGCACCCGGCCCTGCACCTGCAGCCATTGCGATCCCATCGCCAGCGGCTGCGGCGGCGTCGCGGGCGGGCCGGCATCGACCACGCCGCGCCCGCTCGCGTCGTCGGTCAGCGACAGCGCCTGCACCAGCGGCAGCGCCTGCGCCCGCAGCCCGCGGAACGTCACCGCGTCCCCCGGCTTGACCGCCGCGACCAGCTGGGCCCCCAGATGCGGCGGCAGATGCACCTGCGTGCCGTCCGACAGGATGACGCCGTCCACGTCGCCGCGCGGTGTCAGGCTGTACTGCGCCACGGTGCCGTGCATCGCCGGCAGCTGGTTCGGATCATAGGTCGCGACCGGCTGCCCCAGGGTCCGGCCGACCACGACGATCGCGGCGCCGGCCATCAGCACCGCGCCGAGCGGCTTCATCACACGGGGTGACAGGAATCGGTTCATCGGGTCCTCCGTACGCCGCACAGGGCGGCCGGGACACGTATTGCCAGCGGCGTGCCACCGCCAGATCGTTGAAAAGCCAGAGATTTCAGCCGGCGCGACCGGGTCCGTCGTCCGCTTCGGCGACACCGTCCGTCACCTCGCCGGACAGGTCGGGGCGAGGGCGGGCGAGCAGCCGATACAGGTGCTGCCGGCTGATGCCGAGGCGTTCGGCCGCCTGCGTCCGGTTGCCGGCGGCCTCCGCCAATGCCCGTCGCAGCAGCGCCCGCTCCAGCCGCTCCGTCGCTTCGGGCAGCGTCAGCCCGGCCCAGGACGGCGGCAGCGCGTCTTCGTCCGCCGGCGCCTCCCCGTCGCCGAGGAAAGCCAGGTCGGCGGCGGCCACGACCGGCCGGCGGAGCAGCGTCGCGACGCGCTGCATGGCGTTGACCAGCTCGCGCACGTTGCCCGGCCACGGATGGGCCAGCAGCCGCGCCG
>NZ_BANB01000411.1 GCF_000964365.1 Acidisphaera rubrifaciens HS-AP3
GCTGCTGGCGGCGGCGGGCGACGCGCCGCCGCTGGTGCCCAAGCGGGACGCCGATGTCGTCTATGACCTGCCGACCGGCCGGCCCGGGCCCGGCGGGGTGCTGCCGCAGGAACGGCTGCGCTGGGACGCCGCGAGGCAGCGCATGCGCGTCGATCCGCCGGGCGGCGGGATTTACATGATCACCGACTACGCGACCCACCGCATCGCCGTGGTCAAGGCGGCGGACCGGACCGTGATCGATGCCGCCGCCCCCGCGGCCTCCCTCGCCGGTCCCCCCGCGGCGCCGTACCGGCGCGAGGGCACCGACACCGTCGCGGGCGCGGGCTGCACCGACTGGGCGACGGCCGATACCGAGGGGCACGACGTGGTGATCTGCGCCACCCCCGAGGGTGTCGTGCTGCGGGTGCGGCGGGAGGGACGGGTCGTGCTGACGGCGCGGCGGGTCAGTTTCGCGCCGGCGGATGAAACCGTCTTCCGGGTGCCTGCGAACTACCGGCACATCGAGGCAACGCAACCCGCAGGCCGACCATGACCCAGACGGCGACGCTTCCCTGGACGCAGTACCTTCCGTGGACCGACCGGCGCGGCCGGCTGGCACGCATCAAGCTCGCGGCCTTCGCGTTGGCGGTTGCGCCCGGTCTGGTGCTGGCGGCGCAATGGGCCGGCGGCGCGCTGGGGGCCCGGCCGCTCAATGCGGTCATCCACGGGACCGGGTTGTGGGCGATCCGCTTCCTGCTGGTCTCGCTCGCGGTGACGCCCGCGCGCTTCGTCTTCGACGCGCCGAAGGTGTTCACGGTGCGGCGGATGCTGGGCCTGACGGCGCTTGCCTACGCGCTGATCCATCTCGGCCTGTATGTCGGCTATCAGGGCTTCGACCTGGTGAAGGTCGGCAGCGAGATCGTCCGGCGCGTCTATCTGACGATCGGCTTCGCCGCCCTGCTCGGTCTCGTCGCCCTCGGCGTCACCTCCACCGACGCGATGATGCGGCGGCTGGGCAAGCGGTGGAAGCGCCTGCACCGCCTGGTCTACGGCCTCGCCGTTCTGGGGCTGCTGCACCATTTCATGCAGGCCAAGGCGGATGTCAGCCCGGCCGTGCTGGTGGCCGGGTTCTATGTCTGGCTGATGCTCTACCGGGCGTTGCCGGTGCGCCTGCGGATCAATCCGGCGGCGCTGATCGGCCTCGCCGTCGCCGCGTCGGCCGGCGCCATGGCGATCGAGTTTGCCTGGTACGGGCTGGCCACGCGGATCAACCCGTGGCGGGTGCTGGATGCCAACTTCGCCTTTGCCTACGGCATCCGCCCGGCGGTGTGGGTCGGGATCGTCGGTCTCGGGATCGCGGCGTTCGTTGCCGTGCGCCGGGCGGTCGCCCTCCTCGCGGTGCGGCGGGCCGCCAGCCCCGCCGCCTGACGTCGCCCCACGCGTCGCCCTGCCTGCCGGCCGCACGCGCGGCCGTCTCTGCGCGCCCGCCGCATGCGCTTTTGCGCTGCCTGCCCTTGCGCCCTACTGAACGGTCGAGCATGTATCCGGCCCGTCGGCCGGTCGGGGGTGGTCCTGTGCGCCCCTCCCACGGCCCCATACGCGGAGGGAGGCGACACGAATGCGTCTTGCGGTGTTGAAGGAACGTGACGCGGCCGAGACCCGCGTGGCCGCGACTCCGGAGACGGTCAAGAAACTGATCGCCCTCGGGATGACCGTGGCCGTCGAGCGCGGGGCAGGGGCGCATGCCGCCATCGCCGACGCGGACTTCGAGGCGGCCGGCGCCGAGATCGCGCCCGACGCCGCCGCCGCGCT
>NZ_BANB01000410.1 GCF_000964365.1 Acidisphaera rubrifaciens HS-AP3
CGCATGACCGATGCGCTGCGACACCGCGGGCCGGATGGCGCGGGGCTGCACGTGGCGCCCGGCATCGGTCTCGGTCATCGACGCCTTGCCGTGATCGACCTCGACGGCGGGGCGCAGCCCATGTTCAACGAGGACGGGTCGGTCGCGATCGTCTTCAACGGCGAGATCTACAACCATGCCGCCCTGCGGCCCGAGCTGATGGCGGCGGGGCACGTGTTCCGCAGCCACAGCGACACCGAGGCGATCATCCATGCCTGGGAGCAATGGGGGCCTGCCTGCCTCCAGCGGTTCAGCGGCATGTTCGCCTTCGCGGTGTGGGATCGTCGCCGGCGCAGCCTGTTCATCGCGCGCGACAGGCTGGGCAAGAAGCCGCTGCACTACGGGTGGACCGGCCGGGGGGATCTGGTGTTCGCGTCGGAATTGGGCGCGCTGGCACATGTCCCGGGCCTGTCCCGCGCGCTCGATCCGGCGGCCGTCGCGGACTATTTCGCCTATGGCCATGTGCAGGACCCGGCCACGATCTATCGTGACATCCGCAAGCTGCCGGCCGCGCACTACCTCCTGCTCACGCGCGATGCCCCGCCGGGTTTGCCGGTCCGCTACTGGGATGCGCGCGAGACACAGGTCGGCCGCCCGGACGCCGACGAGGCGGCCGGCGCTCTGCGTGCGCGGCTGCGCGATGCGGTACGGGCACGGATGATCGCGGACGTCCCGCTCGGCGGCTTTCTGTCGGGCGGCCTGGACTCGAGCGCGGTCGTGGCGCTGGCGGCGGGCCTGCGCCCCGAACCGTTGAGCACCTTCACGATCGGCTTTGCCGGCCGCGACGACGAACGGCCAGCGGCGGCGGACGTCGCGCGACATTGCGGGGCGGACCATCATGCCGATATCGCCGCCGTGGATTACATCCGCGCGGCGGCGGGCCAGGCGGCGATCTACGGCGAGCCGTTCGGCGACAGCTCGGCGGTCCCCACGCTGGAGGTCTGTGTCCTCGCGCGGCGACACGTGACGGTCGCGCTCTCCGGGGACGGCGGCGACGAGGTGTTCGGCGGCTATCGCCGGCACCGCTGGCATGTCCTCACGGAGGCGGTGCGTCGCCATGTGCCGGCGCCGCTGCGGCGCCGGGTACTGGGGGAGCTTGCGCGGGCCTATCCGAAACTCGACCGGGCGCCGCGCTGGCTGCGCGCGCGCAACACCTTGACCGAGCTCAGCCTTGACTCGGCACAAGCCTATTACCGCATGTTGTGCCGGGCGCAGGACGCGCAGCGTGCCGCGCTGTTCTCCGGGCCCATGCGCGACGCCACGCGCGGCCATGATCCGGGCGCACGCATCACGGCGCTGATGGACGAGATGCGCGGCGCCGATCCGCTGGCGCAGGCGCAGTATGTCGATATCCGGACGTATCTCGTCGGCGACATCCTGACGAAGGTGGACCGCGCCAGCATGGCGCATTCACTGGAAGTACGCTGCCCGCTCCTCGATCACGACCTGCTGGCCTGGGGGCTGGCGCTCCCGGCGTCGATGAAACTGCGGGGCGGCGCCGGCAAGCATGTGCTGCGGGAGGCGATGGCGGACATGCTGCCGGCGGCGACGCTCGCGCGACCGAAGCAGGGATTTGCCACCTCGCTCGCCGCGCAATTCCGCCAGCGCGCGGGACAGGTGCGGCAGGTGCTGTGCGGCGCGCGGATGCGCGACAGCGGGATGTTCGACGCCGCTACGCTTGCCCGGCTGATCGACGAGCATGCGGCCGGGCGGATGGACCACAGCGCCGTGTTGTGGCTGCTTCTGGTGTTCGACGGCTTTCTCGCCCATCCCGGCGGCGCCGCGGCGATGCAAGCGGACCGGATCGCGGCCCATGCCTGACCCGGATGCAGGGATGGGCGCCGCCCGTATCCGCCGGTCGCTCGCGCTGTCGTTCGCCGAGAAATATGCCTCGACCGCCATCCAGTTCGTCGCGAGCATGATCGTGGCACGCCTCATCACGCCGCAGGCCTTCGGCATCTTCGCCATCGCCTTCGCGATCGTCGGGTTCGCCCATGTCATCCGGGAGATGGGCGTCAACGGCTACCTGGTGCAGCGCGATACCCTCGCGCCGTCGCATATCCGCGCGGCCCTGTTCGCGACGGCGGTCGTCGCGTGGACCCTTGGCTTCATCCTTATTGCCGCCGGCCCGCTGGTCGGTGCGCTGTATGGCGACGACGTGCGGCGGGCGGAGCTGGTGCTGTCGCTCAGCCTGTTCGTCCAGCCGATCAGCTCGACCATCTTCGCCGTGCTGCAACGGGAGATGGACTTCGCGGCGCTGCTGCGCATCAACGTGGCGGGTGTGACCGTCAATGCGCTCTGCGCGGTCGGGCTGTCATTCGCCGGATGGAGCTATCTGGGGCTCGCCTGGGCCAGCGTGATCGGTCAGACGGCAACGTCGCTGGTTGCCGCATGCTACCGCGCCGAACGGGCCCATTACATGCCGTCGATGCGCGGGGCGGGCGAGGTGTTCCGTTTCGGCTCGCCGATCATGCTCTCGTCGCTCTTGCACCAGTTCAGCACCAACATCGCCAATCTCATCACCGCGCGCTTCGTGACACTCGACGCGATCGGTCTGTTCGGCCGCGCGCAGACCGTAACGGGCCTCTTCTCGCGCCTCGTGATGGAGGCCGTGCAGCCCCTGGTGCTGCCGGTTCTCTCGGCGATGCGGCGGTCGGGTCAGGACGTGGCGCGGGCGCTACAGGGATCGCTCGACCACATAGCGGCGGCGGCGTGGCCGTTCTTTGCGTTCGTCGGCCTGTGCGCCGAGCCGATTGTCGTGGTGCTGTTCGGACCGCGCTGGATCGGGGCAGCGATCCTGCTGCGCCTGATGTGCATCGGCGGGGTGTTCTGGATCGTGCAGCCGGTCGCGCAACCGATGCTGATCGCGATGGGACGGACCCGGATGGTGCTGCGCGTGCAGGCGATCAATCAGGTGATCGCGGTGGCCGGCGTGCTGCTGGCGGCGCCGCACGGCATCGTCGCCGTGGCCGCGGCCGCGATCCCGATCAGCGCGCTGCACGCGGCCGTCTGGCTGATCGCCGTGCGCCGCGCGGCCGGGCTGCATGTCGGTCGCCTCGCGTGGACGGCGGGGCGGAACGTGGCGCTGACGGTCTGCGCGCTCATCGGCCCGGTCGCCGTCGTCTGGAGCCTGCCGGAGATGGCGCCGCTGCCGCGGCTTCTGCTCGCGGCGTCCGCGCTTGCCGCCGGGTGGTGCGTGGGCGTCGCGGCAACAGGGCATCCGATCGGCGGCGAGCTGCGGCGCTTTCTGCGCCGTGCCGCGTGGCGGCCATGGCGGGCGGGCGAGGCGACCGGCGGGTTGGGGGACTGAAGCGATGGCGCGCGTGAGTGTGGTCGTTCCCTCCTACAACTGTGCAGCGTTGCTTCCCCGCGCGGTCGGGTCCGTGCTGCGACAGACCATGCAGGATTTCGAACTCGTCATCGTCGATGACGGATCGACCGACGAGACGCCCGACGTTATCGCCCGGTATCGATGCGAACGCCGCATCCGGTGCGTGGTGCAGGGCAATCGCGGGCTGCCGGCGGCGCGTAATGCCGGGATGGCGGTGTCCACAGCGCCGTATGTCGCCTTTCTCGACGCGGACGACGAGCTGGCCCCGGACGCGCTCGCGGTGCTGACCGCCGCGCTTGACGCCGATCCGGGCGCCGGATGGTGCGTGACCGACATCACGCGAATCACCGGCGAGACACGCGACATCGTGCGGTCGCGCATTCCGGGCGACATCTTCTACGGCATCCTGGAGGACGATTTCATTCGGCGCGGCATGTTCTTCCGCCGTGCCGCGCTGGCGGCGGCCGGCCTGTATGACCCGCACGTCCGCATGCGCGAGGACTGGGACCTGAACATCCGCCTGATCCATGGCGGGGTGCCGTTCGTGTATGTGCCCGAGCCGTTATACTGGTATCACTGGCGCGAAGGCAGCATCACCACCGGGCGCCCGCACCGGAAGCTCGCCTACACCCGACAGGTCCTGCGCAAGCATCATAAGCGGCTGGCGGATGCCGGCGACCCGCGCGCCGCCGCGATCTATGCGGAATGCATGTGGGACCTCGGGCGGCGGTATTTCTACGAGACGCGCACGTGGCAGCGCGTGCTTGCCTGCATGGCGGAAAGTCTCGCCTACGGCATCGGTCCCCGGCGCATCACGCGTGCCTTGCGCGGACGGCTGACGACCGGCGGCCGAGGCGTGGTGGAAGGGAGCGGCCCATGATCGCGAGGCATGTCCATGTCGTGGCGCTGTTGCTGGTCGCGCTGCTGCTGTGCCAGGGGGCGATGGCACGTACGCTCGACGTCGGCGCCGGCCGGACCTATCGCTTACCGAGCGAGGCGATCGCGGTCGCACGCGCGGGTGACGTGGTGCGCATCGCGCCCGGTCTCTATTACGATTGCGCGGTGATCGGCGTCGGCAACCTGACGATCGAGGGGACGGGTCCCGGTGTCGTATTCACCGACAAGACATGCCAGGGCAAGGCATTGCTGGTGATCGACTCGTCGCGGGTGACGCTGCGCAATCTGGAGTTCCGGCGTGCCCGCGTGATGGATGGCAACGGCGCGGGCGTGCGCGCCGAGGGGGGCGATCTGACCATCGAGAACTGCCGGTTCATCGACAACGAGGACGGGTTGCTGTCGGCCCGCAATCCGGCCGCGCATATCCGTATCGTCAACTCGACCTTCGACGGCAACGGACGCTGCGGCGCCGCCTGCGCGCACGGCGTGTATGTCGATACGATCGCGCTTCTGCATATCGAGGGGTCGCATTTTCTGAATACCCATGCCGGCCACCACATCAAGTCGCGGGCCCTGCGTACCGAGCTTATCGGCAACGACATCCAGGATGGGCCGAACGGTGATTCCAGCTTTCTGGTGGATATCCCGAACGGCGGATCGCTGCTGCTGGAGAACAACCGGATGGAGAAGGGGCCGCACAGCAGCAATCCCTCCATCGCCGTGATGATCGGCGAGGAGGGCGTGGACCGCCCGACCGACGAGCTGATGGTCGTCGGGAATGTCTTCATCAACGATCAGGCGCGATCGACCGAGTTCATCCACAACGTGACGGCCACGCCGGTGCAGCTCAAGGGCAACCGGTTCGTCGGGCAGGTGCGCCCTTTGGTGGGGGATGGTGGGATCGTGTCGCGCTGACGGCGCGCCGCGCGTTGCACCGTCTGGCGGGCGACCTGCACCGTCTGTTCTGACTCCAGCGTCGCCTCAGCCGGGCACTCCGCACGCATGCAGGAATGACGACACGCGGTGGCGCCAGTCGGCGGCGGTCGCGACCTCCCGTCCGCGTTGCGCCAGAGCCGCGCGCAGTTCCGTGTCTTGGCGGAGCCGGTACATGGCGGCGGCGATCGCATCGACGGAGCGGCCGTCCACCACGAGCCCGTTCTCGCCATCAGTCACCGCGTCGGCGCTGCCGCCGTCACGGCCGGCGATGACCGGAAGACCGCAGGCATTGGCTTCCAGGAACACCAGCCCGAAGCCTTCGGTGTCGCCGTCGGGCAAAGCCCGGTTCGGCATCACGAACACGTCGCCGAGCCGGTAGTGGTCGGCGAGGTCGGCGTCGGGCACGTCGCCCGCGAAGATCACCCGGTCTACGACTCCGCAATCCTCGGCGATGGTCCGCAATCGCGCCGCGTCGGGGCCGGTCCCGACGATCAGCAGGCGACAGCCGGGATCGGCCACCGCGAGGCGGGCGAAGGCGCCGATCGCATGGTCGATGCCCTTCTTTTCCAGCAGGCGGCAGACGGAGACGAACACGAAGCACCCCGTCAGGCCGTATCGTGTCACGAGGTCGGCGCGGCGCGGGCCGGGACGAAAGCGGGCGGTATCGACGCCGTTACGGATCAGGATGACCGGCCGGTCGGCGGCCGGCCCGAGGAAGTCGTGGATGGCACGCACGGTGAAGGGGCTCACCGCGATGATCGCGTCGGCGGCCTGCAACGCCGCGCGCCGCCGCCGCCCGTCGGCGTCGTACGCATCGCGTGTGGTGATCTCCTCGCCGTGCACATAGATGACCGTGCGGACCGCGGCGATGGGTCGCAGCACGCGCAGGATCCAGGCGCCCGCGACCAGTTCGCCGACGCAGACGGTACGTATCCCGCCGCGCAGCAGGACACCGGCGAGCGTCGCCAGCAGCCGTGCGCGCCGCCACGCCTCGATGCCGGCGAGACGAAGTCGGGTGCGACGGTCGGGTCTCCCGTCGTTCATCGGGCTGCGCAGCATCGCCAGCCGCACGACCCGATACGGCGCCGCCGCATCGTGCGCAGACCACGCCAATGGCCGGAGGTTGCGGTAATCGCGCCGCGGCGCAACCACCAGTATCCTTCCGCTGGCATGCTTTGCCAGACTCTCATAGACTACCGACGAGCCGCCACGGACCGGCGGGAAATTGCTGGTGATCAATACGACGGCGGGAGCGCCCGGGCAGTCGTCGATGTCGTGAGCGCGGGTGCCGGAGCGCGCGGCTGGGTCCACGCGGGCAATTAGCCCTTCGACTGTCTCGTCAGGATTTGGTGCAACGTGCCCAGAGATGACCGCCTGCCTCAAGACCGGCCCTCGTTGCTCGCCATCCGTGCGCGATTGCGGCGCGGCGACGAGAAATTGAGCTGGCGTTCGGCCATCGCGGTGATGATCGCCGGGTCGGTCGCGCTGTGGGCGCTGATCGGGTGGGCGGCGTGGCGGCTGTTCTGACCGGACGCGGCGCCGCCTGCGTGCGCGAGCAGGGCGGCCAGGCCCGTCCGCAACGGCGTGGCGGGTGGCAGCCGCAGGGATCGCCGCGCGCTGAGGCGTGATCCGACGGAATGGCGGATGTCGCCCTCCCTTGCCGGTTCGGATCGCGTGGTCGGCGCCGCACCCGACAGGGCGGCGATCAGTGCGACGAGCCGGCGCAGCGTGACGGCGCGTCCGGTGCAGACGTTGAACACGCCGGCGCCGCTCAGCGGCACGGTCATGGCCTGCAACAGGGCCGCGACGACGTCGGCGACATAGACGAAGTCCCTTGTCTGCAGCCCGTCGCCGAAGATCGTGACGCCTTCCCGCCGTCGCAGGCGATCGGCGAAGATCGAGATCACCCCGGAATAGGGCGACGCCGGGTTCTGCCGGGGGCCGTAGACGTTGAAGAAGCGCAGTCCCACCGTCGGGATGCCGTGCACGCGCGTCGCGACACGGGCATGCAGTTCGCTGCCGAGCTTATCCGCGCCATAGGCCGACACCGGCCGCGTGTCCGCCGACTCCCGGATCGGCAGGCTGGCGCACTCGCCATAGACCGCCGCCGAGGAGGCATAGACGACGCGCGCGCGCGGCTGCCGCTTGCGCACCGCATCAAGGACCGCGACGGTGCCCCCGAGATTGACGCGGTTGGTGTGCGCCCACTCGCGCAGACCGCGCTCGACCGACGCGATGGCGGCAAGGTGGAACACGCCGTCCACGCCATCCGTCGCCGCATCGACGAGCTTCGTGTCGCAGACATCGCCGTGCACGAATTCGGCCTCTGGCGGCAGGTTGGCGACGAAGCCCGTCGACAGGTCGTCGATCACGCGCACGCCGTCGCCGCGGGCGACGATGGCGTCGCACAGATGCGAGCCGATGAAGCCGCAGCCACCGGTGACAAGGAACAGTGCCACGCGCTCCCCTTTCGGGATCTCTCGCTGTCGCCAATCGGTATCATACCGGATCGAAAGAGTCACTGTCCGTTGACGAACAGTTCATATAAAATCACACTAGAGATCGGAACGGACCCGTGTCGTACGGCCGTCGGCCGCGCGCGCCGCCCGTCAGAGGACTTGCCTGCCGATGCCGCGTCGGCTTCTGCACATCTTCCCGAGCTTCGTCGCAGGCGGCGCGCAAATGCGGTTCGCGACCCTCGCGAACCATTACGGTGACCGCTATGCGCATACGATCTGCGCGATGGACGGGCGCATCGACTGCCGGGAGCGTCTGGATCATGGTCTCGACGTGTCGTTTCTGCCGGCACCGGCCGCGGCGGCCGGGTTGATACGCCGCGTCCGGGCCTATCGGCACTCCCTGCGTAGGCTGCGACCCGACGTTCTGGTCACCAGCAACTGGGGCAGCATCGAATGGGCCATGGCCAACGCGACCGTCCGCATCCCGCACGTTCATATGGAAGACGGCTTCGGTCCGGACGAAAGCGATCGGCAGTTGCGGCGGCGCGTGCTCACCCGGCGGTTTGTGTTGCGCGGCGCGACGCTCGTGGTGCCGTCGCGCACCCTTTGGCATATCGCGCGTGACGTCTGGGCCGTGCCGGAACGCGGACTGCGCCACATTCCGAACGGCGTCGACCTGCACCGCTACGCACCCGCCGAACAGGGCTGCGGCGCCGCGCCGGTCATCGGTACCGTCGCGGCACTACGCGGCGAAAAGCGGCTGGACCGGCTGCTGCACGCCGCGGCCCAGCTGGCGCGCGGTCACGCCTTCACGCTGATGATCGTGGGCGGCGGCCCGCAGCGTACCCGGCTGGAGGCGCTGGCCACCGCGCTGGGTATCGGTGCGCGTGTCGTCTTCACCGGCCCGCAACCCGATCCGGCCGCGTGCTACAACCTCTTCGACGTCTTCGCCCTGTCATCCGACACCGAGCAGATGCCGTTGTCGGTGCTGGAGGCGATGGGGTCCGGGCTGCCGGTCGTGGCGACGGATGTCGGCGACGTGCGGCGCATGCTGGCCGAGGATAACGCGCCCTATGTGGTCGCGCGCGATGCCGGCGCGATGGCCACGGCCCTGCAGGCATTGCTCGACCAACCGGAGCGGCGGCGGGCGATCGGTGCGGCAAACCGGGCCCGCGCCGTCGCGGTGTTCGATCAGGAAAAGATGTTCGCCGCCTATGCGGAACTGTTTGGCTGAAGCGCGGGCGCCGCCGCGGCGGGCGCGATGTCGGCGCCGCGGCCGATATCCTGCCGCGCCCAGGCGGCGATGCGGCGGGCATTGCCCGACCACGTGTAGTCGCGCGCCAGCAGTTCCGCGCGGGCGGCGCGGCCCAGCCGCTCGCGCAACGGGGCGTCCGCCACAAGACGCAGGACCGACGCCCACATGCTCGCGGGCGATGCGGGATCGAACAACAGGGCCGTCCCCTCGTGGCGCAGGACTTCCCGTATGTTCGGCTGGTCGGGCGCGACGATCGCGCGCCCCGCGGCCATGTAATCGAATATCTTCAACGGTGACGCATAGGCGACGACCCGCGGTTGCAGCGCGACGTCGAATCCGCCGACCAGCGCGGGCACGTCGGCATGTGCGACCGTACCGGTGAAGATCAGCCGGTCGGCGATGCCGAGGGCGGCGGCCTGCCGCATCAACGCCGGCCGCGCCGGCCCGTCGCCCACGACCGTCAGCGTGATGCGCGGCGGTCCCCGGTGCGCGGCGATGGCGGCGAGGACGGAGTCGAGTCCGTGCCAGTCGCGCACGAACCCCACGAAGCCGAGCGTGACCGCGTCGGTCCTTGCGGTCATGGGCGCGGCATACCGGTCCGGCACGACGCCGTTGGGGGTCACGAACACGCGCTTCGCGGGCGTGCCGGCGCGCACGACATGGGCGCGCAGAACCTGCGTGACCGTCAGCACGCGACGCGCGGACTGCCAGACATGGCGCTCCATCGCGCGCGCGACAGCGGTCAGGCGCAGGCCGCCGAACCGCGCCCGCTCGTCGGCAAGCGGCGAGTTCACTTCCACGTAAAGCGGCGTGCCGGTGCGTCGCGCCAGCCGCGCGCCGGCGACGTAGAACAGGTTGTAGCGTTCGTAGATCAGGTCCGGCCGGAACGCCGCATGGGCACGGTGCAGCCGGCGATAGGCGGGCAGGTTGTAGGCGATCTCCGCCAACTCGCCGACGGCGCGTGGCAGCACACGTCGCACGAACGCGACCGCCCGGCTTTCGCCACCGAATTCGGCGGCGGCATAGGCCGACGGCCCGACCACCAGCACCTCGTGACCGGCGGCACGCAGCGCCGCGATCAGTTCGTCCACATGGACGCTTTGTCCATCGCGCGACTGGATGCGGTGGCTGTAGAGGATGCGCATGTCGTCACTCCGCGCCGCTGACGGCGTGATGCGCGGTGATCGCGCCGGGCACGCGGATGCGCGGGGCTGCCGGACGGACGAGACCCGCGAACAACGCAAACTGCCCGGCGCTGGTGGCATCCCAGCTGTAGCCGCTGGCATAGGCGCGGGTCGCCGCCCGGTCCGGCGGATCGGCCAGCAGCTCGCGCGCGGCGGCGGCGATTCCGTCCAGCGTGTTCGCGCGCAGGATGCGGCCGGCCTCGCGCCGCTGCACGACTTCCGGATTGCCGGGAATGTTGCTGGCGATCACCGGCGTGCCGCAGGCCATCGCCTCCAGCAGCACGTTCGCCCAGCCCTCGCGCGATGACGCGAGGACCAGCGCGTCGGCGGCGGTATAGAAGCGGGGCAGATCCGCATGCGGCTGCGCGCCGAGCAGACGCACGCGCCCGCCGAGGCCGCATCGCGCGATCAGCGCCCGTAAAGCCTCGCGTTCCGGCCCGTCGCCCACGATCACCAGGTCGCAGTCGGGAAGCTCGGCCATCGCCTCGACGACGAGATGATGGCCCTTGCGCGGTATGAGGTGGCCGACCGACAGGAGCGTGGTGCGGGTGAGCCCGAGCGCCGCGCGTGCGGCCGCGCGGTCGACGGGCCGGAAGATCGTGCAGTCCACCCCGTTGCGCAGCACGTGGACCTTCTCGTCCGGCGCACCGAGCGTGGTCAACGCCTGGCCGATTGCGGCACTGACCGCAATCAGCGCATCCGCGCGGGCGATCGCGCGGCGGATCAGCAGGCGCGGGATGCGCTGATCGGGAAGCTGCGTGACGTCCGACCCACGCGCGGTGAGCACCACCGGGCAGCCGAGGCGCTGCGCGAGCCATGTCGCGGCGACGCCGTCCGGATAGAGGTAATGCGCGTCGATCGCATCGAACCGCAGCCCTTCGCGCATCAGGCCGCGGATCGCGCGCAGGGCACCCCGATACAGCAGGAACGGCGCGACCGGCGTGCCCACGCGCGGGATCGCCGCATAGCGCGGGTGATGGACCGTCAGACCATGGCGAAGCTCATGGCGTGTTACCCGCGCATAGCGGCTCCAGCCGCCGAACATCGCTGACGTGCTCGGGAAATAAGGCACCGGGGCAACGACGACACTCTCGACCCGGTGGCTGGCAATCAGGTGGCGCAGGCGATTCTCGACGAACACGCCGTGATTGGGCTGCACGTTGTTCGGATAGAGCGTGCTGAAGGTCAGGAGCCGGATCGCGTCCATGGGCCATATGCGTTGGTGCGGGGCGGCGGCGTCGCAGGTGCGGCCGCACCGCCGGGTCGGTCGGCGCGGCCCGTGTCGTCGGCGTCGCTCGGCACGTCCTCGTGCATGTCGAACGGCGACCAGCGGCGGCGGCCGTCGGGACGTGCCACCGACCAGAAGCAGAGCCAGACGACGGCAATGACCGTCGCAAGGATGAGCAGCCCTTCCATGCCGCCGGCTACCGCAGATCCGGCACGCGGCGGGAGAATGCCGTCGCCGGCCGCGCGCCCGCCGGACGGCGCATCGGCGCGGACGCGATGCGCGGGCCCACGGGCACACGATCGTCCGCAAGCGCGCGGACGACGACCCGCCGCGCGGCGGCCAGCGTCGTCAGCAACGTCAGGTAGAAATCCCAGTACGACAGCGACAGGAACGCGCCCGCGACCAGATAGGCGACGATCGAGACCTGCGACATGCGCGCAAGCTCGGCGGCCCAGCGCAGATCGGGCCGGTCGGCCGCCAGCCGGCGGATGCGGCGCGTGTTCAGCCAACCCACCACCGACAGCGACAGCCAGACCGCGAAGGTTGGGAACCCGTGTTCGCCGAGCACCTCGAAATAGATGCTGTGCACCGCCCGCGCCGGCGCGCCAGGGGCGAACATGTCCACCACCGATTGCGTGTACGGGCCCATGAAGCCCGAGCCGGTCCACGGTCGCTCCTCCGCCATCGTCAGCGAGGTACGCCACATCGCCAGCCGCGTTTCGGACGATTCGTCCTTGTGGGCGGAGAAGATCGTGTCCATGCGCGCGAACCAGTCGGGCGGCATGAACAGCGAACCCGCGCCGACCGCGACCACGACGACCAGCACCGTCAGCAGCTTGCGCCGGCTGCGGCGCAGCAGCATCGGGGTCATCGCCGCCAGCCCGAGCAGCGCGCCGCGCGAATAGCTCGCCAGAACCGACAGCAGCGACAGCGCCGACGTCGCCGCCAGCGCGTGGCGCACGATGCGATGCGGCGACTGCGAACGGAGATAGGCGATCAGCGGCAGCGTGATCAGCAAGGCGGCCGCCAGATGGTTGTTGTCCTCGATCATCGTGTCGGGCGGCCCATAGACCCGGTAGGCGCCGGCGGTGGCCAGGCTGAACGCGCCGCCGCGCACGCCGAAATGGGCGACGGAGATGACCATGATCCAGACCATCGCATGGATGCGCCGCCGGTCGGTGAGCAGGCTGTTGGTCAGCAGCAGCACCAGCAGAACCTTGGCAAGCCTGCTCCACTTGTCCAGCACCACGTCGGGCGGCGCGAGGGCGGCGAGCGAGGTGAGGCTGACGCACACGAGAAAGGCCAAGAGCAGCCGGGCGTTGCCATCGAAGCCCAGCCGCTTCGGCTCCCGCGCGACGACGCAGCCGAGCAGGGTCGCGCCCAGCACCAGGGCCGCCCACGGCATGTCGCGCACCGGGCCCCACGCCATGCGGTGCGGGTTCATGAACGACACCCATGACCAGACGAGCACGCCGATGAACGGCCGCGCGATACAAAGCGGCAGCAGCAGGATCAGCGTCGTCCCGATCAGCGCCGCCGTCATGCCGCGCGCCCGGATGCCGACAGGCCGCCGCCGCGCAGGCGCCGGGCGACGGGCTCGATGCGCTGCCAACCGCGCTGGCCGAGCAGCAGCTTTGCCCGCAGCGTCCACCATTGCCGCGTCCGGCGCACGGTCGGGTTGATGGTGCGGGCCACGGCACACAGGCGCCGCATGTCGGCGACGCTGCCGTCCTCGAACGTGTGCGCCGCCGCCCACAGGACTTCCGCGGCCAGCCGGCGCGCGGCGAGCGTCTCCAACGCCGCGCCGGCATCGAGCCGGTCGCGACAGGTATCGAAGAAGCAGCGGAAGGCGGCGTAGCGCTGCGTGAAATCGCCAAGCATGCGATCGGCGAGATACTGATTGCGCATGTTGGCGCCATGCAGGCGGGTATAGGCCTGCAAGGCGTCGATGCGGCCCACATCGCCGTCCGCCGCGAGACGCAGCCAGAGTTCGAAGTCGCCGGCATGCGGCAGCTCGGGCAGATAGCCGCCGACACGGCGCTGCGCCGTTGTCCGCACCACGGCCGTCGCCGTCTCCACCGGGTTGGTCGGGTCCTCGCACAGCATGCGGATGAAGTCGCGGCCTTGCTGGATGCGCGGCGGCCCGCTTTCGGACGCGGGCGGCGCGGCGGGCGGCGTTTCGCTGAAGCGCAGGGCCCGGCCATGGACGAACGACACCTGCGGATTGGCGTCCAGCAGCGTGATGGCGCGGGCGAGGGCGCCCGGGGCCAGCAGATCGTCGGCGGAGAGAATCAGGAGATAATCGGTCCCGACGCGGTCGATGCCTTCGTTATAGGTCGCGATGTGGCCGCGATTGGCGGCATGCACCAGCACGTCGACCTGCGCGTGCTGCGCCGCGAGGGCACGCGCAACGGTCGCGGAGTCGTCGGTCGATGCATCGTCGATGATCAGGACGCGGGCGGCGCAGCCCTGCTGCCCGAGCACGCTCGCGACGCAGGCGGTGAGATATCGCCCGTAATTATAGCACGGAATGATGACCGTGATGCTGGTCAAACGGCAGCCCCCGCCGACCGTCCGGAATAGGCCCGGTCGGCGGGATCATTCTAGCAGCGTTCTTATCGGCGCGCGACTCCGGCGCGCGGGTTTCGGAGCTACTGGAACCAGCTCAGCATGGCGTGGTTCCAGCCTGCCAGCGTGACCTGTGATCCGTCGGAGAACGACATCACCTCGCCCGCGCCAGTGTGCTGCGCGGTGGCGACGGCCTGTTGCGCCTCGCCGGCGGAAAACCCGATCAGATGGAAGGCATCGCCGAAGTTGGTGATCGTGATGTTCGTCACATCACCCTTGGTGATGTTGAAAACATCCGCGCCCGCGCCGGATCCCCCGTCATTGGCCGTGAAGGTGCCGGCGGCATTGATCGTGGTGTTGCCATACAACGTCAGGTTGGCCCCGGTCCCGCCGGCCGCCATGTTCAGCGTGGCGTTGCCGCCGTAGCCACCGATGAACGTCAGCGGTCCGCTGCCCTGGTTCACCGTCACGGTGTTCACGCCGCTGCTGATCTTGTCGGACCCCGCGCCCGCATAGATCGTATCGGTGCCGCCACTGACGACTGTGGCATCGCCGGTCGGCATCGTGACCGTGTTGGTGGTGCCCGCGGCGGTCGTCAGCGTGCCCCCGGGTGCCACCACGATGGGCGTGTCTGCCGGCGTGGGTGTGGGTGTCGGCGTAGGCGTGGGTGCCGGCGTGGGCGTGGGCGTCGGGGTGGGCGCGGCGGCGGCGGCGATCGACGGCTCCGATGCCAGGAGCGTCGTTCCGCTCACGCTCCCCGGCCCTTGCAGCATCTCGCTCGCGGTCAGGTTCCAGACGGAGGTGCCGGAGATGGTCGCCGGCCCGGTCGTATCGTTCTTGACCAGCACGACGGAGGGTGAGGCGTTGTCGTTCAGGACCGTGTTATTGGACAGCGTGACGCTGCTGTTCGCATAGACGCCGCCTTCCTCGCCGACGGAGATGATGGCGGGGTTGCCGGCATTCGGCCCCTTTTCGATGACGTTGCCGCTGATCACCGCCTTGCCGCCGTTCGGAAGGTCGATGCTGTAGCTGCCGGTGCCGGTCGGGCCGTCGCTGATCGTGTTGCCCTGGATGATCGTCGTATCGGCGCGGCTCTTGATCTCGTGGCCGACCACGGCATCCGTCAGCGTGCTGCCGGTCACGGTCAGCGTGCCGACTTCGCCCACATACAGGTTGTGGGTATGGCCGTCGCCCGTGCCATTATGCGAAAACACCGAGTTGGTGATGGTGATCGCGCCGGACGTGTCGGACGCGCCCAGCAGACCGTCCTGATTGTTCTCGAACGAGTCGTTGTTCAGCGTCAGCGATCCGCCTTCATAGCGTATGCCGGCACCGTTGCCGCTGGAGACGGTGGCGCCCGAGAAGTCGAAACCGGTCACCGACACGGACACGCCCGGCGCGCCGATGTCGAGGATCGCCTTGCCGTTCGGCACGGGTTCGGTCGCGACCATATGAACGACGCCGCCGACCGCTTCGAGCGTCAGATCGTGGCTGATCAGGTTCGGAAAGTCGTTGGTGTAGGTGCCGGCCTGCACCTGGATCGTATCGCCGCTCTGCGACGCGGCCACTGCCTGCGAGATCGTCGCGTAGGTCTGGCCGGCGCCGACCTGCAGGACGTGGCCGGACGACGGGACCGGCGTCGGGTTCGTGGTCGGCGTGGGCGTGGGCGTGGGCGTGGGCGCCGGCGTGGGTGTCGGCGTCGGTGTGGGTGTCGGCGTGGGCGTCGGTGTTGGCGTCGGGGCGGGTGCGCCCGACGGCGGCAGGGTGGATGGCGTGGGCGCGACGTTGAACTGCTCGGCCGGGCTGGAGCCCAGGCCCTGGTACGACGCGGTGTCGAGGAACGGCGCGCCGCTCGACTTCAGCCAGTTGTTTTCGGCAAGCGCCTGGGGATCGCCGGTCACGCTGTAGATGCCGGCCAGAGATTCGAGCCCGAGCTGCGCATAGTCGCCCGCGGCCCAGCCGGAGCCGTTGCTGTCGCCGGCCGCGGCGGTCGCCGACTCGATGGCCGACCACGTCTGCAACGGACTGTTCGCCGGACCGATGTCGAGGTTATAGGCGGCGCCGTCATGGGCGTTCCAACCCGGCTGGCTTTGCGAGAAGCGGCCGATGATGAAGTTGCTCTCCCACTTCAGGAACGTCAGCGCGTCGGCATTGCCCATGCGCGCCGCCTCGACGGTCGTGCTGACGAAGTAATCCTGCTGCCACGGCGCCATCGTGGTGCCGGTGCTGCCGTAGGTTCCGGGCACATAGCCGTAGGCCTGTCCCTCCAGCTTCGTCCAGGCCGGGATCTGGCTGACCAGCCAATGCCAGTTGTCGTTCATCGTCTGCGTGAAATACGCCTTCTCCGCCGAGCCGGCTGGATTGGCATAGGCGGCCTCGTCGATCTCGCGCAGCGACCATGCCTGCTGGCGCACCTGATCGCCGCCGTTGGCGACGATGTCGGTGTACGAGCCCTCGTCGCGCACGCCCGGCCAGTCCGCCATCACGGCGTTGGATGCCTGCGCGTTGAGGTTGTCGAGATACGTCCGGTTGCCGGTCAGCAGATAGGCGTCGTAGTCCAGGGTCGGCTGATGCGCCTCGTCCACGGTCCATCCCGTGTTGCCGGTATCAACCTGCTGCGTCAGGCCGCCCGGTGCGCCGTTGCCGCCGCGCGGATCGTTCCACAGCTGCGGATAGCTGGCGGTGTTGAGCCAGGTTCCGGCCGTCGGGTTCCAGAAATGCCACGGTACCGACGACGCGCCGTTGCCCGCTTGACCCAGTGCATACTGCATCGCGGACTGATCCTGCGTCTGCAGCCAGTCGGCGTTCGCCTGCGTGGTGGGACCGATATCGCCGCGTCCGCCGGTCGTCGGCATGTGCTGATTGATGCCGTTCGGCGCCAGCGGCGCGTTCCACCCGGGGGACGCGACGGCGGACGCGTCGCCGGTCAGCACGGAGGTCGCGACGCCCGTGCTCAGGTCATAGGTCGGGATCGCGCCGGTCTTTTCCAGGTAGCCGATGTCGTGCTGGACATTGATCGTGCTGGCGGGCGCGGTGCCGACCGTCGCACTCCAGTCCTGATACTGGTACTGCGTGATATTGCCGCTGCTGTAGACGGTCGAGCCGTTCTGTATCAGCTTGGCATTCAGCGCGATCGTGCCGCCGTTCGCCGTCTCGGCGACGTCGTTGTTGAACCCGACCGTAGCGGAGAACGTGCCATCCGCGTTGGCGGTGATGTCGGCCACCAGCCGCAGCGAGCCGGCGACGGGGACGGATACACGCGCCTGTGTCGCGTCCGGACCCTTCAGCCAGTAGTTGGCGGTCCCGTTGGCAAGCGCTGTCTGCATCGCCGACGTGAGATCGATGTTGTAGGCGGTCCCGTTCACCATCAGCGCGGCGGTGAGGCTGTAATTGCTCAACGCGCCGGCGAGGTTGACCGCCGGGGCGGGGGCGCTTCCGCCCAGTGACAGCATGACCGGCGTGGACGAGTTGGCCGCCAGCGTGGGCGCGGCGACGGTGAGGACCGCGCTTTCGACGGAGCCGTCGGCATAGGTGCTCTTGACATCCATCTGCACCGGCGTCGCGCTCCCGCCGATCTGCGCGACCAGGTTCGCGCCCGAAGCGACAGCCCCCGCGGCGAAGACCTCACCGAAAGTGAGGTTCTGCGCGGGCGTGGCTGTGCCCGAATTATTCTGAAGTATCAATCCAACGATTTGGTTCGGCGATGTCGGCTGGGGGAACGACGGAAGATAGGTGACAGCATTGGCCATGTTATTCGTAACCTCCGAGACAATCGCTCATGACCGCGCATGGTCGAACCATGCACGAGGGGGCGTATCAAAGGCGGGGTGTCACAAGCTTTCAGTAGCGACGACGGGGCCGGTTTGGTGCAGCAGATGCGGCCGCCGCGCAAGACGGATTCTTCGTTAAAATAACAGAACTAAGGGCTTACGGCCGGCAGTTACGTCACGAAACCGCATCGGAGTATTCGTAGCCTCTGCGCGATGGATTGGTGACATGCGTGGCGTATACGAATGGTTCCTGTACGAAGGTGCCGCATTTCACCGCCGGTGGTTGCCCCGTATCACGGATGCATCCGATCGCATGCGGCGTGTCGCAGAAAAAGCGACGCCATCTCGCATGCTGGGTCATGAGTTCACGGCGCTGAAAAGCCGGCCTGTCCACACGCCGCGTTGCGGCGTCGCCACGATCCGCGTCGGATCAGGGCTCGCGGATGCTCTCGTCGAGACCGCGCAGCAGCGGGTACAGGAAGTAGGTGATCACCCGACGACGGCCGACCAGCATCTCGCCGGTCACCGTCATGCCCGGGATCAGCTGCACGTCCCGCGCCGCTCCGGGCAGATGCTGGCTTGCCAGCGCGATACGTACCCGGAATATCGGGCTCGTGGCACGCCCGCCGCCGGCGGCCCGTTCGTCCGGCACGAACGCGCCCTGGCTGATGACACGGATCTCGCCGGTCAGGGTGCCGTATTTCTGGAACGGGAAGGCATCCAGCTTCACGCGCGCGGTCTGGCCAACCGCGAGGTGGCCGACATCCCTCGCGGCGACCGCGACCTCGGCTTCGAGCGGCGCGCCGCGCGGCACCAGGCTCACCAGGGTTTCCGACTCGCGCACCACGGAGCCGACCGTGCGTTGCGCGACTTCCAGCACCGTCGCGTCCACCGGTGCGGTGAGCACGATCATGCGTTGCCGCAGTTCCGCCTTTTTCAGCTCGGCGGTCGCTGCGTCGCGTTTCGCCCGCGCCTCGGCCAGCTGTTCGCCGGTCGTGCGGCGGAAATCCTCGATGAACGCCTGCCGTTCAGCGAGAAGCTTTTGTAACTCATGCCCCAGCTCGGCGGCGGTCCCGCGCATATGCTGCAACGAGGCTTCCACCTCCAGCCGCGCATCGCGCGACAGCAGCAGGTTCAGGCGCGACCCTTCCTGCCGGGTGGCGAGCGTGTCACGCATCGATTCGATCTGCGTGAGCGTGTCGAGCCGTCGCGCGGCGGTGTCCTGCTGCTGCCGGTTGTCTGCGAGGCTTGCCTGCACGTGCGCGATCTGCTCGTCATAGTTGCGCAGCGATGCGTCGCGATACGCGCGGCGGTCGGTGGCCAGCGCGGCCTGGAGGGATTGGTCGGGATCGCCAGGGGCGGCGGGCACATAGCGCCGGCCGTCGAGTTCCGCCTCCAGCCGGTCGGTCTGCGCGCGCAGCGCGGCCACGCGCGTGCGCAGCTGCACCAGGTCGGCGGCCGGCAGCGTCGGGTCCAGCGTCACCAGCGCCTGTCCGCGCCTGACCACGTCGCCCGCCGCGACGTCGACCCGCCGCACCATCGCGGCTTCGAGCGGCTGGATGATCAGCGTGGGGACCGTCGTGATCAGCTTGCCCTGGGCCGCCACCACCTCGTCGATGCTGGAGAGCGACGCCCACGCGACCGCCGTCGCGAGCAGCGCGAGGGCGAGATAGAACACCATGCGCGCGAGGCGGGGCGGGGCGCGTTCCTCCAGCTCGATCGGGTCGGGCTGAAACGCGGAGATGATCGCCGGTGGCCGGCACGCAACCGGCACCAGCGCGCGCTGGTCCGCGGTCGGGGCGGGTGCCTCGGCGGCGGTCGCCGGCGCGCTCACGCGGCGGTCCGCGCCTGCTGCTGCCACAGCGACCGATACACGGTGCAGCGGCCGAGCAGCTGGTCATGCGTGCCGGCATCGGCGATCCGTCCACGGTCGATCACCAGGATCGAAGCGGCGTCCGCGAGGGTCGCCAGCCGGTGCGAGACGATGATGACGGTGCGACCGCGCGCGATGCGCCGCAGGTTGCGGCGTACGATCGCCTCGCTTTCCGGATCGAGCGCGCTGGTTGCCTCGTCAAGGATCAGCACCCGCGGGTCGCTGATCAGCGCGCGCGCGATACCGAGGCGCTGGCGCTGGCCGCCGGACAGGTTGGCGCCGTTTTCCTCCAGCATGGTATCGAAGCCGCGCGGCAGCCGCTCGATGAACTCATCCGCGCCGGCGGCATGTGCCGCGGCGGCGATGTCCTCGAACGTCACGTCCGGACGGGCGCAGGCGATGTTGTCGCGGACGCTGCCCTTGAACAGGAACGTGTCTTGCAGCACCACGCCGATAGTGTGGCGCAGATGCGAAAGGTCGATTTCCCGCACGTCGCAGCCGTCGATGCGCACGATGCCCTGCTGCACCGGATACAGTCCCTGAATCAGCCGGGTGATCGTCGTCTTGCCGGACCCGCTGCGGCCGACAAGGCCGAGGATGCTGCCGACCGGCGCGGTGAAGCTGACATCGTCGAGCGCCGGCGCGCCTTCGCCATAGCGGAACGACACGCCGTCGAACGTGATTTCGCCGCGTACCTGCGGCCGCAACCCCCGGCGCGTCGCGTCACGCTCGGGCTTCGCCGCCATCACCTCCCCGAGCATGCGCATCGACAGCGCGACCTCCTGATACTCGTGGGTCATCGTGACCATCTGCATCAGCGGCCCGGACACGCGCCCCGCGAGCATGTTGAAGGCGACCAGAGAACCGATGGTGAGGTGCCCGTCGAACACGTCGAGCGCGCCGAGACCCACGATCGCGACCGTCATCAGCCGCTCGAAGAATCCGGTGATCGCCTGCGCCGCGGCGGAGATGTTCTCCACCCCCAGCCGTGTCGCGACCGCTTGGGCGGAGCGGCTGTCCCAGATGCGGCGCTGCAACGGCTCCATACCCAGGGCCTTGACCGTCGGCATCCCGTGGATCGTCTCCACCAGCAGCCCCTGCCGCTCGGCCTCGATCTCGTATAGCCGGCGCAGCTGCCGGCGGAACGGCCGCACCATCAGCCCGACGGCGAGGCCGATCAGGGCGGTGAACGCCAGCACGATCGCGGTCAGCCGCACGCTGTACAGCAGCAGCACCGGCACGAACACCAGCAGCGACAGCCCGTCGAGCGCGGTCAGGAACAGCCGACCGGTCAGGAACTCCCGTATCCGCGCCGCCTGCTGCATGTGGCGGACCAGCACGCCCGCGGAGCGGCATTCGAAATACGTCACCGGCAGGCGAAGAAGATGCGCGAAGGTGCGGGTGGCGACCCGGATGTCGATCCGGCTGGTGGCATATTGCAGCAGATAGCGACGCAGGAACGTGAAGCAGCTGTCGAACAGCAGCGCGATCGTGACGCCGATGCACAGCACGTCGAGCGTCGTATAGCTCTCGTGCACCAGGACCTTGTCGATGACGATCTGGAAGAACATCGGCGTGATCAGGCCGAGCGCATAGAGGAACAGCGCCGCCGCCACCACGTCGGCGAACAGCCGCCACTGCTTCAGCAATTCCGGGATGAACCAGTGAAAGCCGAACCGGTCCGCCTCGGTCTCCACTGGGCGGGCCCGCTTGAGCAGGATCATCGCCCCCTGCCAGCGCGCGCAGAACCGGTCGCGCGTCAGATGCAGCGGTTCGGGCCGCTCGGCGCAGGGATCGAGCACGATCAGCCCGTCCTCGCCCTCGTCCGTGTAGGTGCCCGTGACGACGACCCAGTTGCCGTTGCAGAGCTGCGCGATCGCCGGATAGGCCTCGCGCAGCCGCATCACGTCGTCCCAGCCGAGCCGCGCGGTCGCCACGTGCAGCCCGTTGTCGCGGGCGATGCGCAGCGCGAGCGCCAGCGGCAGCGTCTCGCCGTCGATCGCATAGCTGCGTCGCAGCGTCTCGGCCGACAGGTCGATGCCGTGATGGCGGGCGACCGCGACGAGGCTGGCCAGTGCCGTCGCGGCCATCGCGGGCGC
>NZ_BANB01000409.1 GCF_000964365.1 Acidisphaera rubrifaciens HS-AP3
CCGGCGCGCAACAGGGCGACGCGGTGCAGCCACAGCTCCGCCTCGTGCATGATCCAGGCGGCGTGCGCGGCACTCGGCCGGTCGCGCGCCAGGGTGCGGACCAGCACCCGCCAGGCCAGCAGCGCCAGATGGACATGGCGGGCGGTCAGATCCTCGGTCACCCGCACGTCGAAGCCGAGGCGGCCGAGCGCGCGGGTAATGTCACGCTCACTGGGCAGGTCGAGCGTGGCCCGCCCCTCGCGCTTCGCCCAGACCGAGGCCGCCCGATCATCGATCGGCAGCGGCAGGTCGGCGACCAGTTCCGTCAGCATCACGTGGCCGCCCGGCCGCAGCGCCTCGGCGAGGGCGGTCAGCACCGGCACGGGCGCGGCGCCGCGCAGCGGCTCGATCGCGATGGCATGGTGATAGGCGCGCGCCCGGAACGACGGATCATCGGGCGTCCAGCCGGCGATGCTGATGCGCCGCGCGCTGCTGCCGTGCGC
>NZ_BANB01000408.1 GCF_000964365.1 Acidisphaera rubrifaciens HS-AP3
GGGCCGCGCGCGCCGGCCGCGGCGCGCGGCGCCGGCACCGGCTTCGCCCGAGCGGCTCGATACGTTGCAGCGGGTGATCGTGGACAGTCTCGACGACGACAAGGCCGAGAACATCGTGACCCTCGACCTCGGCGGCCGCGCGGCGTTCTGCGACCGCATGGTGATCGCGACGGGCCTCGCCGACCGGCAGATTTCGGCGATGGCGACGCATTTGCAGGAGAAACTGGCCGAGGTCGGGCTGAAGCGCGTGCAGATCGAGGGCGCGGGCGGGTCCGACTGGGTGTTGATCGACGCGGGCGACATCGTCGTGCACCTGTTCAAGCCGGATGCGCGCGCGCTGTATCAGCTCGAACGCATGTGGGGCCCCGACCTCGCCGAGGCGGAGGATGGCGCGGGCGGCGGCTGAGGCGCCGTGCGGCTGATCGCCATCGGCCGCATGAGCGACGGGCCGGAGGCCGCGCTGTATGCCCGCTATGCCGCGCGCATCCGCCCGCGCCTCGATCTCGTGGAACTGCCGGACGGGCGCGGGGCGCCGGCGGAGATACGCCGCCGCGAGGGCGCCGCGCTGCTGGCGGCGATCCCGCCCGGCGCGCGGGCCGTGGCGCTCGATCAGGGCGGGGAGATGGCGGACAGCGCCCGCCTCGCCACGCGGCTGCAGGCGTGGCTGGACGAGGGACGGCCGCCCTGTTTCGTGATCGGCGGGGCGGAGGGGCTGGACGCGGCGGTGCTGGCGCGCGCCGAGCACGCGCTGTCGCTCGGCCCGATGACATGGCCGCATCTGCTGGCGCGTGCGATGCTGGCGGAGCAGTTGTGGCGGGCGCGCGCGATCGCCGCCGGCCATCCTTATCATCGCGCCGCCCGGCCGGACTCGCCGCGCGGGCGGTAAGGCGCGGGGCGTCGGCACCGGACCTGCGACGTCGGAGATCGTTTCGGCGAAATCACGTTCGCGTGGGTTGCAAGCAATGATGCGGTTGGCCGCCGGATACGGCGATAATCGGCGGCCCACCAATCAGGCACGACGATAAGCCATTGCCTATTGTTACGTATCTCGCGAAAGTGTGCTGACCAAGCGGCTTTTGCGATTTTGGCGAAATCACGTGACGCGGTAGGCTCGGCTGCAGGCGATTGGAGGATCACATGGTTTTGCCCCCTGAACACGGGGACAGCGAGGTTGATGTCCAGCGCCGAATAGCCGTGCTGGTCTCTCGCGTCGCCGATATCGAGCGCGATGGCGCGCATGCGTCGATTATGGTCGCACTCCTCGTGCGTTTGGTGGTAGGCCAGGGCATTATTGATCGTGGAGCGCTCGCCGAGGCGATTGACCGCGCGTCGCTCCGTCTGGAAGCCGCGCGCTCGGCCGCGGATGAGCATCGGCGGCTGGCAATCGACGACGCGCGCATCGCGCTGTCCGCCATGATCGCCTCGCTGCGCAAGCCGGCGGAATGAACGGCCGTTACCCTATTCCGGTCTGACGAGGCGCCAGACCGCCGATGTGCCGTCCAACGCTCTGCAATCCGCCAATATGCCGTGCACCGACACGCCAGCCTACCGGCTGCCGCAAGCAGGACGATTGTTCCTCGTGGCCCGGGCCATGATGATGCACCGAACAGGCTGGAGTGCGCGATGACCGACGGACAACCGCTCGATCGCGAGATCGAGGCGCGCGTCGCTGAACTGGAGGCGCGGCTGATACAGGCGGAGGGTGATGTCATCTTCTCGCTGCATGTCATCGGTCCGCTGGTGGAACTGCTGGTCGCGCGCGGCGGCATCGACAAAGCTGCCCTGCTCGAGCTGATCGATCAGGTAACCCTCACGCTGGAAAAGCTGCGCGCGCCGACCGCCGACGCCGGGCGCGCCGCCTATGACCTCGCACGCGAACGGCTGGAGGCGCTGCAGGAGACGCTGCGCGACGACACGCCCACCTAGGAGCCACGCATCCTAGGGGACGAACATCAGCACCGCCGCCGCCCCCATCACCGCCGTCGCGATCCAGCCCAGCGCCCGGATCGGCCAGCTCACGACATAGGCGCCCATCACCGCGCGGCGCGAGGCGAGGACGATCACCACCACCATCAGCGGCACCGCGACCACGCCGTTGATGACGGCACTCCAGAACAGCGCCTTCATCGGGCTGATGGGCGTGTATTGCAGCGCCAGCCCCGCCAGCATGCTGACCCCAATCACGCCGTAGAAGCCGCGCGCGTCGCGGGCGCGGCGTTCCAGCCCCCATTCCCAGCCCATCGCCTCGGCCAGCGCATAGGCGGCGGAGCCGGCGAGCACCGGCACGCCGATCAGCCCGACGCCCAGGATGCCGAGCGCGAACAGGATGAAGGCGAAATCGCCCGCCAGCGGCCGCAGCGCTCCGGCCGCCTGCGCCGCCGTCTCGATATCGGTGACGCCCGCGACATGCAGGGTCACGGCGCAGGCCAGGATGATGAACCAGGCGCTGATGTCCGAATAGAACATGCCGGTCCAGGTGTCCCAGCGGATGCGGCGCAGCTCGCGCCGGGCGGCGGCGCCCTCGGTCGCAAGAGGCGGCGCGTCGGCGTGCAGGCGCATGTCCTCCACCTCCTCCGACGCCTGCCAGAAGAACAGGTAGGGGCTGATCGTGGTGCCGAACACGCCGACGATCACGGTGGCCGAGGCGGCATCGATATGCAGGTCGGGCCAGAAGGTGCGCAGCGCGACCATGCCCCACGGCACGTGCACCGTCGCCAGCACCGCCGCGTAGGCCAGCAGCGAGAGCGTCAGCCATTTCAGATAGACGACGTAGCGGTGATACGGCACCGCCACCTGCAGCCCCAGCGTCACGGCGGCGAAGGCGACGGTCATGCCGTGCCGGCCGAGGCCGGTGACGAGTTCCGCGACCTCGCCCATCGGCGCGATGTCGGCGGCGATGTTGAGCGTGTTGGCGATCAGCAGCAGCAGCACGACGGCGTAGAGTACCGGGGCGGGAAAGGCGCGGCGGATATTGGCGGCGAGGCCGAGGCCGGTGACGCGGCCGATCTCCGCGCACATCAGCTGCACGCCCGCCATCAGCGGATACGCGAGCGGCATGGTCCACAGGAGGTTGAGGCCGTACTGGGCGCCGGCCTGCGAATAGGTGGCGATGCCGCTCGGGTCGTCGTCGGCGACGCCGGTGATCAGGCCGGGGCCGACGCGGGCGAGCGGATGCTCGCGCAGGCGCGCGAACAGCACCGACAGGCCGGAGCGCGGGGGCAACGGCTCCAGCGGGGGCACGCCGGTGGCAGGGGGCAGGCCGGCGGGGGGCAGGCCGGCGGGAGAA
>NZ_BANB01000407.1 GCF_000964365.1 Acidisphaera rubrifaciens HS-AP3
TCGCGCTCTGTGCCGGCAGCCCGCCCGCCGCATTCAGCCTGCGGCGGTGGTGGCTGCTGCTGCCGCTGATCGTGGTGCCGCTGCTGCTGCACGGCCGCCATCTCGACGCCGAGACGCGCATCCACCACGCGGCGCATGGCTGGCTGCGCGGCCTCTGCCACCGCGCCGACCTCCGCTTGCCTGGGCGGGACCGCGGCGCCATGCTCGCCGCACGCGGGATGAAGGTGCAGGCATGACGACCTTGACGCTCGATCGGCCCATCGCGCCGCCGCCGCCCCGCCGGGCGCTGGCGCATATCCCCGGCGACGAGGGCTGGCCGATCATCGGCAGCACGTTCGAGGCGATCCGCGACCCGAAGCGCTTCTTCGCCGAACGCGCGGCGCGGCACGGGCGGGTGGTGCGGTCCAACATCCTGGGCGAGACCGGGCTGCAGCTGCTCGGGCCGGAGGCCAACGAGCTGGTGCTGATGGACCCGCAGCGGCTGTTCTCGTCCAGCCTCGGCTGGGGCCGCTTCATGGACCGGGTCTTCCCGCGCGGCCTGATGATGCTGGATTTCGACGAGCACCGGCTGCACCGGCGCGCCCTGTCGGTCGCGTTCAAGGCCGGGCCGATGCGCGGCTATCTCGCCGCCCTCGATCGCGGCATCGCCGAACGGACGGCGGCGTGGCGGGCGCGGCCGGGGCCGATGCTGGTCTATCCGGCGATGAAGCAGCTGACGCTCGACCTCGCCGCCGGCGCGTTCCTGGGGGCCGCGATCGGCCCGGAGACGGATGCCGTGCAGGAGTCGTTCAAGGCGATGGTGGCGGCGACCATCGCGCCGGTGCGCGCGCCCCTGCCCGGCACCGCGATGCGGCGCGGGGTGCGGGGACGGGCGCGCATCGTCGCCTATTTCGGACGCCAGATCCCGCTGCGGCGCGAGCGCGGCGGCGACGACCTGTTCTCGCATCTGTGCCGCGCGACCGACGAGGACGGCGCGCTGCTGTCGGTGCAGTCGGTGATCGACCACATGAGCTTCCTGATGATGGCGGCGCACGACACGCTGACCTCGTCGCTGACCGCCTTCGTCTGGCTGCTTGCCGCCAACCCGGAGTGGCAGGAGCGGCTGCGCGAGGAGGTGCTGAGCATCGATGCCGGCGACGGGACGGTGACGGCCGAGCGGCTGGAGGCGCTCAAGCTGACCGAGATGGCGCTGAAGGAGACGCTGCGCATCGTCCCGCCGGTGCCGGCGGTACCGCGCCGCGCGCTGCGCGACTTCACGTTCGGCGGCTATGCGATCCCGGCCGGAACCGCCGTCGGGATCGACCCGCTGTTCACCCACCACATGCCCGACATCTGGCCGGAGCCGGACCGTTTCGATCCGCTGCGCTTCACCGACGCGGCGTCGGCGGGGCGCCACCGCTTCGCCCACGTGCCGTTCGGCGGCGGCGCGCATATGTGCCTCGGGCTGCATTTCGCCTACATGCAGGCCAAGTGCTTCGCCTGGCACCTGCTGCGCAACGTGTCGCTGCGGATCGAGCCGGGTTACGTCGCGCAGTGGCGCATGTGGCCGATCCCCCGCCCGCGCGACGGGCTGCGGATCACCGTCGCGCCGGTCTGAGGCGCCCTCGCTCCGGCCCTATTCGCCGGCGGCGACGCGGGCGCGCCAGTCGGCCAGCACGTCGTCGATCGTCTGCTCCCACGCGATACGCGGCCGCCACTCGAGCAGGCGCGCGGCGCGCGTCGCATCGCCGGCGGCGAGCAGGATGTCGGACGGACGCAGCAGACTCGCCTCCGACTCGATCAGCGCGCGCACCCCGGCGCGGGCGAGCAGCGTGTCCAGCACCTCGCCGATCCGGCGCGGATGCCCGCTGGCCAGATTGAGGATGGCGCCCGCCGGCAGCGCGTCGCGCCGGCGCAGGCAGGCGACATAGGCGGCGCAGACGTCGCGCACGTCGAGGAAATCCCGCCGCGGCTCCAGCGCGCCGACGCGCAGCACCTCCGGCTGCAGCCCGGCGGCGATGCGCGCGACCTGCCGGGCAAAGGCGGCGACGACGAAGTCCGGCGACTGCCCGGGCCCGGTGTGGTTAAACGGGCGGACGCGGATGCACCGCAACCCCGACTCCGCCGCCAGCGCGCCGAGCGCGAGGTCGGCCGCCGCCTTGGTCGCGGCGTAGGTGTTGAGCGGGGCGGGTGCGACGCTTTCGTCCACCGCATGGCCGGCGCGAAAGCTCGCCCCGTAGATGTCGGCCGAGGAGACGAACAGCAGCGTCGCCTCCGGCGCGTGGGCCGCGAGGGCGCGCGCGAGATTGAGCGTGCCGTCCAGATTGACCCGCCACGCCGCGTGCGGATCGCGCCGCGCGGTGGGGATCGCCGCGATGGCCGCGAGATGGACGCAGGCGGTGGGACGCGCCTGTTCAACCAGCGCCGCCACCGCGTCCGCGTCGGTGATGTCGCACGCGGCCTGCGCCGGCGTCAGCAGCGCCGCGTCGGGCATGTCGGCGCGCAGCGCGGACAGCAGGTGCCGGCCGACGAAGCCCGCGGCACCCGTGATCAGGATGCGCTCGGGCATGAGGCCCGGACTCAGCCGGCGGCGCGCTTCGCGCGGTGGCGCGCGAGGTCGGCCTCGACCATCTCGGCGATCAGATCCTCGAGCGAGGTCGCCGGCGTCCAGCCCAGCTTCTCGCGTGCCTTCGCCGGGTCGCCGAGCAGCACGTCCACCTCCGCCGGGCGGATCAGGCTGGCGCTGGTGCGCACATGCGCCTGCCAGTCGAGCCCGACATGGCCGAACGCCATCGCCACCATGTCGCGGATCGTCGTCGTTCGGCCGGTGGCGACCACGTAGTCGTCCGGTGTCGGCTGCTGCAGCATCAGCCACATCGCCTGCACATAGTCGCGCGCATGGCCCCAGTCGCGCTTGGCGTCGAGATTGCCGAGCGACAATTCGTGGGCGAGGCCGAGCTTGATGCGCGCCGCCCCATCCGTGACCTTGCGGGTCACGAACTCGATGCCGCGCAGCGGGCTTTCGTGGTTGAACAGGATGCCGGACGAGGCATGCAGGCCGAAGCTCTCGCGGTAGTTCACCGTCATCCAGTGGGCATAGAGCTTGGCGACCGCATAGGGGCTGCGCGGATAGAACGGCGTGCGCTCGCTCTGCCGCGGCTCCTGGATCTTGCCGTACATCTCGGACGACGACGCCTGATAGAAGCGCGCCTCCGGCCGCACGATCCGCAGCGCCTCCAGCAGGTTCGCGGCCCCCTGGCCGGTGACGTTGCCGGTCAGCAACGGTTGCTGCCACGACGCCGCGACGAAGCTCTGCGCCGCGAGGTTGTACACCTCGTCGGGCTGGTAGGTCTGCATCAGGCGGATCAGCGACGACAGGTCGGTGAGGTTGCCCTCCGCCAGTTCCACGTCGTCGAGGATGCCGAGCCAGCGCAGACGCTCGCCGATCACGTCCGACGACGCGGAGCGCCGCATCATGCCGACGACACGATAGCCTTTCTGCAGCAGCAGCTGCGCGAGATAGGCGCCGTCCTGACCGGTGACGCCGGTGACGAGAGCTGTGGGCATGCGTGCCTTGTTGTCAGTTGCGGCCGTAGGTGTCCTGTAGGCGGACGATGTCGTCCTCGCCGAGATAGGCGCCGGACTGCACCTCGATCAGCGTGAGCGGGATGCGGCCCGGATTTTCCAGCCGATGCACGCAGCCGAGCGGGAGGTAGATGCTTTCGTTCTCGCGCACCAGCACCTCGTCGTTGTCGCGTGTCACGAGCGCGCTGCCGGAGACGACGACCCAGTGTTCGGCGCGGTGGAAATGCTTCTGCAGCGACAGCTTGTGGCCGGGTGTGACGCTGATGCGCTTGACCTGGAACCGGTCGCCGCGGATCAGCCCCTCGTAGAAGCCCCAGGGACGATAGACGCGGTTATGCGCCACCGCCTCATGCCGGCCGTCGGCCTTCAGCCGGTCGACCACGCGCTTGACGTCCTGCGAATGGTCCCGGTGCATCGCCAGCACCGCGTCCTCGGTGACCACCACGACCACGTCGCGCAGCCCGACCACGGCGGTCAGCACACCGTCGCTGCGCACGTAGCAATCGTCGGCGTTTTCCAGCAGCGCGTCGCCGATCGCCACGTTGCCGCGCGCGTCCTTGGGCGTGATCTCCCATAGCGCGCTCCAGCTGCCGACATCGGACCAGCCGAGGTCGGCCGGAACGACGGCCGCGTGGCGCGTGCGCTCGGCCACCGCGTAGTCGAGGCTGATGTTGGGACAGGCGGCGAAGGCCTCGGGGTCGAGGCGGATGAAATCGAGATCCTGCCGCCGGCGCGCGACGGCGTCGGCGACGGCGCGCAGCACGTCGGGCGCGTGCGTCTCCAGCTCCGCCAGCATGGTGGCGGCGGTGAAGACGAACATGCCGGAGTTCCACAGGTGCCGTCCGCCCGCGACCAGCGTCGCGGCGGTCGCGGCATCCGGCTTTTCGACGAAGCGGCGCAGGTCGTGCACGCCGGGCGCGTCGGCCAGCGCGTCACCGACCTCGATATAGCCATAGCCGGTCTCGGGCGCGGTCGGGCGCATGCCGAAGGTGACGATGCGGCCGGCGCGGGCGGCGACCACCGCCTGGTCGAGCTTGGCATGCAGCGCGGCCACGTCGGCGATCGCCGAGTCCGCCGCCATCATCCACATCACCGCGTCCGGGTCGCGCTCGGCGACCAGAAGGGCGGCGGCGGCGACGGCCGGGGCGCTGTTGCGCCCGACCGGCTCCAGAACGATCCGGGCATCCTGCACGGCGGCGCCGCGCAGCTGTTCGGCGATCAGGAAGCGGTGTTCCTGGTTGCAGACGACCATCGGCGCGCCGAAACGCGGCCCGGTCGCCCGCAGCGCCGTCTCCTGCAGGAGCGAGTGCTCCGACAGCAGGGGCCAGAGCTGCTTGGGGAAGCTCTCGCGCGAGACCGGCCACAGCCGGGTGCCCGATCCACCGGAGAGGATCACCGGAATGACCGCAGACTCGCTCATCGCCCCGCCTTTTGCATGGGCGTCTATAGGCAGCGCGCATAACGGCTGTCCAGCCGCCGCCGCCGGTTGCGGCTTGAGCGAAGCCGCCCCGGCCCGCATCCTGCTTGCTGACGAGCAAGGCAAGCCCGGCGCGCCGCGCCGGCAGCAGGACCATACGGGAGATGCGCGCATGCGCCTGATCAACGACACCGACGCCGCGATCCGCGAGGCCACGGCCGCGATCGAGGCCCGGCTGATCGCGGTGCGCCGCGACATCCATGCCCACCCGGAACTCGCCTTCGAGGAAGTCCGCACCGCCGGCATCGTCGCCGCCGAACTCGACCGCCTCGGCATCCCGCACGAGGACGGGATCGGCGGCACCGGCGTGGTCGGGATGATCCGCGGCGGCCGCCCCGGCCCGGTGGTGGCGATCCGCGCCGACATGGACGCGCTGCCGATCCACGAGGAGACGGGGCTCGGCTTCGCCAGCGGCACGGCGGGCAAGATGCACGCCTGCGGCCATGACGTGCACACCGCCACCCTGCTCGGCGTGGCGGCGTTGCTGAAGGACCTCGCCCCCTCCCTCGCCGGCAGCGTCAAGCTGGTGTTCCAGCCGGCCGAGGAGACGCTGTCCGGCATGGCGGCGATGATCGAGGACGGGGTGATGGACAACCCGTCGGTCGACTACGCCCTCGGCTTTCATAATCACCCGGACATGCCCGTGGGCACGTTCGGCTACGTGCCCGGCGCGTCGCTCGCCGCGTCGGACGCGATCGACATCGTGCTGCGCGGCAAGTCGGGCCACGCCGCCCACCCCGAGGGCGCGGTCGATCCGATCGTCGCCGCCGCGACCCTGATCTCGCAGCTGCAGACCGTCGTCTCGCGCGAGACCGGCGCGCTGCACCCGATCGTGGTGACGATCGGCGCGATCCACGGCGGCAGCGCGCGCAACATCATCCCCGACACGTGCAGCCTGAGCGGCACCGTCCGCACGCTGCATGATCCGGTGCGCGACCGGGCGGAGGCGGCGATCCGCCGGCTGTGCGAGGGCATTTCGACCGGCATGCGGGTCGGCTGCGACCTGTCCTATGTCCGGGGCGTGCCGGTGCTCCGCAACGATGCGCAGATGCTGGAGCGTTCCGTCGCCGCCGTGCGGCGGCAGTTCGGCGAGGCGGCGGTGACCGAGCGGACGCCGAGCCTGGGGGCGGAGGATTTCGCGCTGATGGCCGCGCGGGTGCCGTCGTTTCATCTGCGCGTCGGCTCGTCGCAGCCCGGTCGGCAGGACAAGCTGCACAACTCCGGCTACCAGCCGGACGAGGCGTGCATCGGCTACGGCGTGCAGGCCCTCGCCCGCGCCGCCGCCGACCTGCTGCAATAGCGGGGGGCGCGGCCATGCGGGTCTGCATCTACGGCGCCGGCGCGATCGGCGGGCACCTGGCGGCGCGGCTGGCGCATGCGGGCGCCGAGGTCGCGATCGTCGGCCGCGGCGCCAACCTCGCGGCGATCCGCGAGCGGGGGCTGCGGCTGGAGGCGCCGGACCTGACGGTCGACGTGCACCCGACGGCGACCGACGATCCGGCGACGCTCGGGCCGCAGGACGCGGTGATCGTGGCGGTCAAGGCGCCGGCGCTGGCGTCGATCGCGCCGCTGCTGCCCGCGCTGCTCCGGCCGGAGACGCCGGTCGTGTTCGCGATGAACGGTATTCCGTGGTGGTATTTCCACGCCCATGGGGGGCCGCTCGACGGGCGGCGGATCGCCGCACTCGATCCGGGCGGCGCGCTGTGGGACGGGGTCGGGCCGCAGCGCGCGGCGGCCGGGGTCGTCTATGCGGCGACCACGGTGACGGCGCCGGGCGTGGTGCGGGTGGAGAACCCCAAAAGCCGGCTCATCCTCGGCGAGCCGGACGGCAGCGAGAGCGCGCGGCTGGTCGCCCTCGCCCGGCTGTTCGAGGCGGCCGGCCTGGCGGCGCCGGTCAGCCGCCGCGTACGCGACGACATCTGGACCAAGCTGCTGCTGAACCTCGCGACCGGACCGCTGTGCACCCTCGCGGGCGTCGGGCAGAGCGCGATCGCCGCCGTGCCGGGCGTGCGCGCGGCCATGCTGCGCGTATTGCAGGAAGGAGAGGCGATCGCCCGGGCGCTCGGGCGCGACATTCGGGTGGATGCCGAGGCGATCGTGACCGGCGCCGGCAAACTCGCCCACAAGCCGTCGATCCTGCAGGATTACGAACTCGGGCGGCCGATGGAGATCGACGCGCTGCTCACGGTGCCGCTGGCGCTGGCCGGCGAGGCCGGGGTCGCCGCGCCCACGCTCGCGCTCGTCGCGGGTCTGCTCAGCCTGCGTGCGCAGGCCGCCGGCCTTTACACGCCGGCGGCCTGACGGGGATCACGGCCGTGGAGTGACGCCGGCCGGCCGGTCAGCGCGGGGAGAGCACCATGATCATCTGGCGGTTCTCCATGCGCGGCATCTGCTCGACCTTGGTCAGCCCGTCCATCTCGTTGCGGATGCGCTCCAGGACACGTACGCCGATATCCTGGTGCGCCATCTCGCGGCCACGGAAGCGCAGCGTCACCTTGACCTTGTCGCCTTCCTCGATGAACGACTTCATGGCGCGCATCTTCACCTGATAGTCGTTTTCATCGATATTGGGGCGGACCTTGATCTCCTTGATCTCGATGACTTTTTGCTTCTTCTTGGCCTCGTTCTTCTTCTTCTGGGCTTCGTACTTGTACTTGCCGAAGTCCAGTATCTTTACCACCGGCGGATCGGCGTTGGGGCTGATCTCGAGCAGGTCGAGGCCGACGTCATAGGCACGGCGGAGGGCGTCGCGGGCGGACATCACGCCCTGCATCTCGCCGTCCTGGTCGATCAGTCGAACCTGGGCGGCGCGGATTTCCTCGTTCACGCGCGGCCCGTCCCGGGTCGGCGGGGCGGTCATTGGTCCTCGGGCTATGGGTATCTCCTGTCGCTATTGCACGGATGGGCGGTTGGCCACGTAACAGTTGCCCCGATGACGCGACCGGTTCAAGCCGTTACAGGGCTAATCAAGTTTTTAATCGCAGCGGGACAGCCCCGCACGCCTAGCGGAGATCGGGAGGGCGCGCCTCTGCCGCCAGTGCCGCGACCGCCTCGTCGAGCGGCATGACCGACTGCGCCTCGCCGCCGAGCCGCCGGATGGCGACGGTCCGCTGTTCGGCCTCCCGCCGCCCGACCACCAGCATCACCGGCACGTGGGCGAGGCTGTGTTCGCGTATCTTGGCATTGATCTTCTGGTTCGAAAGGTCCGTCTCCACCGCGAGCCCGGCGGCGCGCAGCGCTGCGGCGACCTCCTGCGCATAGGTGTCGGCGTCGGAGACGATCGTCGCGACCACCGCCTGCACCGGCGCCAGCCAGAGCGGGAAACGGCCGGCATACTGCTCGATCAGGATGCCGAGGAAGCGTTCGAAGCTGCCGAGGATGGCGCGATGCAGCATGACCGGCCGGTGGCGCGCCCCGTCCTCCCCCACGTATTCGGCGTCCAGACGCTCGGGCAGCACGAAATCGACCTGCAGCGTGCCGCACTGCCAGTCCCGGCCGATCGCGTCGCGCAGCACGAACTCCAGCTTCGGGCCGTAGAACGCGCCCTCCCCGGGGTTCAGCTCATAGGTGATGCCGGCGGTGGCGCAGGCCGCCTTCAGCGCGCCCTCCGCCCGGTCCCAGGTCGCGTCGTCGCCGGCCCGCACGACCGGACGGTCGCTGAACTTCACGCGGAAATCGGTGAAGCCGAAGTCGCGGTAGACCGAGGCCAGCAGTTCCGCGAAGCGCACCGTCTCGTCGGCGATCTGCGCCTCGGTGCAGAAGATATGGGCATCGTCCTGGGTGAAGGCGCGCACCCGCATGATGCCGTGCAACGCGCCTGACGGCTCGTAGCGGTGGCACGACCCGAACTCCGCCATGCGCAGCGGCAGCTCGCGGTAGCTGCGCAGCCCCTGGCGGAAGATCAGCACGTGGCAGGGGCAGTTCATCGGCTTGAGCGCCAGCGTGCGCTTCTCGTCCTCGACCTGCGCCACGAACATATGCTCGCGGAACTTCTCCCAGTGGCCGGAGGCTTCCCAGAGCCCGCGGTCCACCAGCTGCGGGGTGCGCACCTCCTGATAGCCGGCGGCATCGAGGCGGCGGCGCATGTAGCTTTCGGCAGTGCGGTACAGGCGCCAGCCCTTCGGGTGCCAGAAGACGCTGCCGACGGCGGCCTCCTCCAGATGGAACAGGTCCATCTCCCGCCCGATGCGCCGGTGGTCGCGCCGCTCCGCCTCCTCCAGCATGTGAAGATAGGCGTCCAGCTCCTTCTGGTCGCGCCACGCGGTGCCGTAGATGCGGCTCAGCATCGGGTTGCGGTGATCGCCCCGCCAGTAGGCGCCGGCGGTCTTCATCAGCTTGAACGCGGTGCCCACGTCGGCGGTGGTGCGCATATGCGGGCCGCGGCACAGATCGACCCACTCGCCCTGGGAGTACAGGCTGATCTCCTCCCCGTCCGGGAGGTCGCGGATCAGCTCGACCTTGAACCGCTCGCCCTTGGCGGCGAACAGCGCCGCCGCCTCGTCGCGCGGGACGACCTGCCGCCGGAACGCCGCGCCGCGGGCGACGATCTCGCGCATCTTCGCCTCGATCGCCGCGAAATCCTCGGGGGTGAACGGCTCGTTGCGGGCGAAGTCGTAATAGAAGCCGTTGTCGATCGCCGGGCCGATGGTGACCTGCGTACCCGGATACAGCGCCTGCACCGCCTCGGCGAGGACATGGGCGGCGTCATGGCGGATCAGGGTCAGCGCCTCGGGGTCGCGGCGGGTGACGAACACAACCTCGGCATCGCGGTCGATCGGGGTCGCGAGATCGACCAGCGCGCCGTCCACCTTCATCGCCAGGGCGGCGCGGGCCAGGCCCGGACCGATGGAGGCCGCGACCTCCGTGCCCGTGACCGGCGCGTCGTAGCGGCGCACGGTCCGGTCGGGCAGCGTGATGGCGGGCATTCAGGGTCCTCGGCGCAGAAACACTCGGTCGCTACGTTGTTCTCTGGCATCAGGGCAGCGCCGCCGCAACCCTCTCCACCGGCAGGTCTGCGAGATCGTCGGAGCGCAGCACCGTCGCCCAGCCGCCGTC
>NZ_BANB01000406.1 GCF_000964365.1 Acidisphaera rubrifaciens HS-AP3
GCTCGCGGTGCCGCTGCCGCCGCTGCCGCCCCTCGCGGGCGTCAGCCTCGGCGCGGCGGCAGCCGGCATCCGCTATGCGGGCCGCACCGACGTGATGATGGCCGAGCTGGCGGCGGGCACTACCGTCGCCGGCGTCTTCACCCGCAACAAATGCCCCGGCGCGCCGGTCGACTGGTGCCGCGCCGCACTGCCGGCGGGACGGGCGCGGCTGCTGGTCGTCAATGCCGGCAACGCCAACGTCTTCACCGGCCGCGCGGGCCGCGAGGCCTGCGTCGCCACGGCCAAGGCGGCGGCGCAACTCGCCGGCTGCCCGGCAAAGCACGTCTATCTGGGCTCCACCGGCGTGATCGGCGAGGTGCTGCCCCATGCGCGGCTGATCGCGGCGCTGCCGGCGCTGCATGCCGCCCTCTCACCCGACGGGTGGGAGGCGGCGGCGCGCGGCATCATGACCACCGACACCTTCCCCAAGGCCGCGACGCGCACGGCGCGGATCGGCGGGACGGAGGTGCGTATCACCGGCATCGCCAAGGGCAGCGGCATGATCGCGCCCGATCTGGCGACCATGCTCTGCTACGTGTTCACCGACGCGAAATTGCCGGCCGAGGTGTTGCAGCGGCTGCTGTCACGCGGGGTCGCCAAGACCTTCAACTGCACGACGGTGGACAGCGACACCTCCACCTCCGACACGGTCCTGCTGTTCGCGACCGGGCAGGCGCGCCATCCGCGGATCACGGCGGCGGCCGGCGGCGCGCTGCGCGACTTCGCCCATGCCCTCGATGCGGTGCTGCACGACCTCGCGCTGATGGTCGTGCGCGACGGCGAGGGCGCGCAGAAGCTGGTGCAGATCGACCTGACGGGCGCGACCACCGCGCGCTCGGCGAAGCGGATCGCCCTGGCGGTCGCCAATTCGCCGCTGGTCAAGACGGCGATCGCCGGCGAGGACGCCAACTGGGGCCGCATCGTGATGGCCGTGGGCAAGGCCGGGGAGCCGGCCGACCGCGACCGTCTGTCGATCGCGGTCGGCGGCGTGTGGATGGCCCGCGACGGCGGCGTCGTGCCGGGATACGACGAGACGCCGGTCGTCGCCCACATGCGGGGGCGCGAGATCGAGATCGTCATCGATCTCGGGCTCGGTCGTGGTCAGGCGCGGGTTTGGACCTGCGACCTGACGCACGGCTATATCGACATCAACGGCAGTTACCGATCGTGAACGGCTCCCGCGGCGGCGGCGCCGTGGGACCCGTTCGCCGGCCCATCGCCCGCGTGTCCGTGGACCGTATGGCCGGAGGCATGGCCGCCGGCCCGATGGCGCGCCTCGGCCGCCGCCTCGCGGTAGTAGCGGACGATGTAGACACGTACTGCGCTGGTGCGGCTGCCTGACGGCGCGGCACGTTCGATCCGGCGGATCAGCTCGCCGATATCGGTGTCCTCGTGCTCGCAGATCTCCGCCAGCGCCTCCCACAGTTCCGGCTCCAGGCGCATGCTGGTGCGTCCGCGACCGGCGACGACGTTGCGGTTGACGAGCCGGCTCTCGCGCGCGCCGCCCGGGGTCCCGTCCTCTGACCTCATCATGTACACGTCCAATGGCCTCCCGTTACTCGATTGGCGGGCTTACGAACGGGCCGGACGTACGGATGCAGGCGGGGCGTACAAATGCAGGCAGGACGTACAAACGTGATCGCCCCGACCGCATCCGATCGGACATTACAGGGCTGCAACCTACCGTTCAGGTGGCGGGCTGCGGCGAAAGGTGCCCGCCACCATTGGTCATCACCTATCAGACACATCCCACGCGTGCAGGGCGCCCGGGGGCGCGGCACGCCACCGCGTCAGGCGTCGTGACCGGCCGGACAGGGCGCGCCGGCGGGCGCGGTCGG
>NZ_BANB01000405.1 GCF_000964365.1 Acidisphaera rubrifaciens HS-AP3
GGCTGGCTCGTGCCGCCGCCAGTGCCGCCCGCGGGCGGTCCGGCCGGGCGCGGGGCGCGGGTCTTGCGCACCTCCACCTGCACGACCTTCGACCGGCCATGGCTGAAGCTTTGCCGGACGGAGCCGCCATCCACGGTCCGGCCAACCTCCGTGCGCCCGACGGGTCGCAAGGAAAGCCGGCTCTTGCCCGTGTCCTGATCGTTGCCTTCGCTCATTACCCCGTCCGCTCGTCTACGCCCTGTCCGTTGGCCGGCACATCCGGCCATCCGGTACGTTTGTCATCTCCGGCACCGCCCGCCCCGCCGGGGGAGCCGTCATGCCGCCTGTCCGCCGCGCCGCCCGGCGACGCAGGTCCGGGCAACGCCATGCCCGCGATGCGTCCCGCCTCGGCGCGCAGCGCGTCCGCCAGCCGGCCAGGGGTCACCGCCACATGCACCGCGTGCTCGCGCCCGAATACCGCCCCCAGGCTGGCCGCATCGAGCGGCGCCACCACCGGAAGATCGCGTCCCCCCAGCAGACGCGCCCGTTCATCCTCGCTGCCGTCGGCGGCCTGCACGATGAGGCCGGCCCGCCCGTCACGCACCCACTCGCGTGCCTTCTGGAAACCCGCGACGGCCTGTCCCGCGCGACGTGTCAGACCGAGCAGCTCGGCGAAGCGACGCGACAGACCCGCCCGCAAAGTGTCCGGCAGATCGGGCTGCACCGTGACCGGGCCGCGCGCGGCCCGTGCGAAGTATCCGACCAGCTTCCCCTGGACGCGGGCCTTCTCTAGCACATCACCCCGCGCGCTCAACCAGATTCCCCGGCCCGGCAGCCGTGCGGCAAGGTCGGGGATCACCACGCGGTCGGGCGAAAGCACGAACCGGATCATCTGCTCCTTCGGCAGGCGCGCGCGCGTGACCACGCAGCGCCGCCACGGCCCACGCTCCTCGGCGTCGTCCCCCGGGTCATCCTCGCGCGGCGCCGGATCGTCCGGCGGGGCCAGGGCAGCATCGGGCGGAGCATCGGGCGGGAGATCGGGCGCTTCCGCGCCCGGCGCGGGTTCAGTCGTGACCGCTCTCCTCATGCGCCGTGCCGCCCGCCGCCTCGGCGCCGGCCGCGTCGTCCGCGCCCGCGTCATCCGCGCCGCCGGCTTCCTCGCCGTCGAACCAGTGCGCGCGGGCGGCCATGATGATGTCGTTGGCCGTCGCCTCGTCCATGTTGTCGGCGCCGACGATTTCGATCAGCTCGTCGGAGGCGAGATCGGCGAGGTCGTCCAGCGTCTTCACGCCGCGCTCGCCCAGCGCGACCAGCATCGCCGGCGTCAGCACCTCGATGGCCGCCACCTCGTCGGTGACGCCGAGCGCCGCCCGCTTCTCGTCGAGCTCGCGGTCGCGGCGGGTGATGAACGCCTCGGCGCGCCGGATCAGCTCGGCCGCCACGTTTTCGTCGAAGCCTTCGATTGCGGCCAATTCTTCCTCGGGGGTGAAAGCCAGTTCCTCGATCGTGTTGAAGCCCTCGGTCACCAGCAGCGCGGCGATCACGTCGTCCACGTCCAGTGCCTCGACGAACAGGCCGGAGCGGCGTCGGAACTCCTCCTGCCGGCGCTCGCTCTCCTCGGCCTCGGTCAGGATGTCGATGTCCCAGCGGGTCAGCTGGCTCGCGAGGCGGACGTTCTGCCCGCGCCGGCCGATCGCGAGCGACAGCTGCTCGTCCGGCACCACGACCTCGACGCGCCCGGCCTCCTCGTCCATCACCACCTTGGTCACCTCGGCGGGGGCGAGGGCGTTGACGACGAAGGTCGCGGCCTGCGGCGACCAGGGAATGATGTCGATCTTCTCGCCCTGCAGCTCCTGCACCACCGCCTGCACGCGCGAGCCGCGCATGCCGACGCAGGCGCCGACCGGGTCGATCGAGCTGTCGCGCGAGATCACCGCCATCTTCGCGCGCGACCCGGGATCGCGGGCGACCGCCTTGATCTCGATGATGCCGTCGTAGATTTCCGGCACTTCCTGCGCGAACAGCTTCGCCAGGAAGCCGGGATGCGTGCGCGACAGGAAGATCTGCGGCCCGCGCGGCTCCTCGCGCACGTCATAGATATAGGCACGCACCCGGTCGCCGTTGCGGAAACTTTCGCGCGGGATCAGCTCGTCGCGGCGCAGCAGCGCCTCCGCCCGGCCGAGCTCGACCATCAGGTTGCCGTACTCGGTGCGCTTGACGGTGCCGTTGATGATCTCGCCGACGCGGTCCTTGTATTCGTCGAACTGCCGCTTGCGCTCGTATTCGCGCACGCGCTGGACGATCACCTGCTTGGCGGTCTGGGCGGCGATGCGGCCGAAATCGATCGGCGGCAGCGGATCGACCAGGAACTCGCCGACATTGATCTCCGGGCGGAACTTGCGGGCGATGTGGATCGGGATCTGCGTCGCCTCGTTCTCCATCTCCTCGACGACCTCGGTCCAGCGCGACAGGCGCACGTCGCCCGTCTTGCGGTCGATCGTCGCGCGGATGTCCTTCTCCGTGCCGTATTTGGCGCGGCCGGCCTTCTGGATCGCCTGCTCCATCGCCTCGAGCACCTCGTCGCGGTCGATCGACTTCTCGCGGGCGACCGCGTCGGCGACGAGCAGCAGCTCCGGGCGGGAGACGGCGGTATCCATCATCGCGGCCGGGATCGGCGGATTGCCGGCCGACTTGCTGCGCGGGGGCGTGGTCTGGGCGCTCATCTCGCTCTGCCTCAGTTGGTCTGGTCGGTTGCTGGACGCGGGCGGGCGGTGGCTTCGATCAAGGCATCCGTCAGCACCAGCTGCGCCCGCCGCAGGTCGGCCAGCGGCAATGCCACCTCCGCCCCGTCGTCGAGCCGCAGCCGTGCCGTGTCCGTCGCGGCGTCGGCACCGAGCACGATGCCCGCGAAACGCTTCCGGCCGTCCAGCGGCACGGCCATTTCCACGCGCGCACGGTGCCCGGCGAAATTAGTCCAGTCCTTGATCCGCGTCAGCGGCCGGTCGATGCCGGCGCTGCTGATCTCCAGGCTCCAGGCGCTGTGGATGACGTCCGCTACGTCCAGCACCGCGCCCAGCGCATGGCTGATTTCTTCGCAATCATCGACGCTGATCAGGCCGCCATCGGCCCGGTCGGCCATGATCTGCACCGTCGGCCGCTCCCGCCCCTGCACCGCCACGCGCACCAGCTCGAACCCCATCTGCACGAGGGTCGGGGCGACGATATCGGCGATGCGGGCCTCCAGCCCGGTATGGCGGGGCAAATCGGTCACGGGCGCGTCGATCAACAGAGCGGTTGCTTCCATTACCCCGATACAAACGCCTGTCGGGCGGCCGATGGGCCACCTCGTCTCGGCATGACGTTGTCGGGGTTCCAAGCAGATAGCCGCCGGGCGCGCCGGTTGCAAGCACCCGCGACCGCTCTGTCCACCTATCCGGTTGCGTCGGTCGTGAGAAATACAACCTTAAGTGTTGCCGCGCTCCCGGGCGGCCGATAGGCTCCTTCCTGCGGCGGCGGCGGAGAAAGCGGTGCGGCGTCTGGATTGCCTCGACGGGCTGCGCGGGTGTCTGGCGCTCTATGTGCTCGCCTCGCACGTCGCGCCCTACGCGCTGGTGCCGCCGTCGCTTGCTTGGCTGCCCGGTCTGGTGTCGCACGGACAGGCCGCGGTCGATGTCTTCTTCATCCTCAGCGGCCTCGTGATCACGCAGTCGGTGGCCGCGTTCGGCGGCCGCGCCGCGCCGTTTCTGCTGGCCCGCGCGGGACGCACCTATCCGGTCTATGTCGCCTGCCTCGCGCTCACCGTCGCGGTGCTGGCGCTGCCGCCGCCGGCGATGCCGTGGCTGCATGCCCCGCTGGATATCTGGCCGCATCCGCCCGCCGATCACGGCGCCGCGCGGCTCGGCCTGCATCTGCTGATGCTGCAGGGCCTGCCGCCGCAGGGCGTGCTGCCGGACGTCTGGGTCGGCTATCTCGGCTCGGCCTGGAGCCTGAGCACCGAGTGGCAGTTCTACCTCGCCGTCGTGCTGGTCTGGCCGCCGGACGCCGCGGCGGCGCGGGGGGACGCGATGCGGCGGCTGGCGCTGGCCTTCGTGGCCCTCGCCGCCGTGGGCGCCCTGTGGCAGG
>NZ_BANB01000404.1 GCF_000964365.1 Acidisphaera rubrifaciens HS-AP3
GGCGGCGACGATCACCGGATGGCGGCGGCGGCGGGTGAACATGGCGGCCGACAGCCAGCCCATCGAGGCGCCGAGCAGCATCAGGCCGCGCGCGATGCCGTCGCTGAAGAAATGCGGCGCCCCGGTGACGGCCAGGCCCATGCCGACCGCGCCCAGCACCATCGCCACGCCCCAGAGGCCGAGCGGGTCGATATGACCGGTCGCCACCTGGCGCGAGACGATCAGCAGGCCGCCGGTGAAGGCGACCAGCGTCGCGGCGACCACCAGCAGGGTCGGTATGTCGAGCATCGGCACCTTTGCCACGCGGCGGTGACACAACCGCCGCACAGCATGTCACGGACGGAGGCTGAATAAACACTTCACGCGTGCGTGATGGCCACGGATGAGCCATACTGGCCGCCATGCAGGCACTGCGGTCGGGCCGGGAGAGTGGCGGTAACGCGGCGGGCACCGAGGGGACGTGCGCCGGCAGCGCCGGCCACGCGGCGTCCGCGGCCCCGGCCGTGCTGGTGGTGGAGGACGACTCCGACGTCCGCGCGATGATGGAGGAGATGCTCCGCGACCTCGACTGCCGCGTGCTGAGTGCCACCAGCGGCGAGGCGGCGCTGGCGCTGCTCGATCAGCACACGGTGCGGGTGGCGGTCGTGGATCAGGCGCTGCCGGGCATGGCGGGGCAGGATTTCGTCGCCCGCGCGCGGGGCCGGGCGCCCGACCTGCGGGCCGTCTATGTCAGCGGCACGCCGATCGACGGGCAGGGCGACGCGGTCCTGCTCAAGCCGTTCCGCGCCGCGCAGTTCCACGCCGCCGTCAGTGCGCTGCTGACGGCATAGACGCGGCGGGCGGCGCGCCGCCGGGGACGTGGACGAACGTCTCCGACGCGCGGGCGACGACGATGCCGAGCTTGCTGACGGTGAAGCGGTTGAGCAGCGTCGTGCCGTCGTCGGACAGATACATCCAGTGCTCGAAGCGCACCGTGTGCAGCCAGTCGCCGGGCGGCAGGCGCAGCCGATAGGTCCAGTGGAACGCCCGGCCATAGGCCTCGCCGTCGGCGGTGCCGACCACCGGGCCGGCGGTCGCGGCATAGCGGTGGGCGTCGAGCCGCGTCAGATGCCAGGTGCGCCGCTGCGTCGTGCCGTCGGCGAGGTGGATCGTCTGCGCCAGCATCAGCGAGCCGTCGGGCTGGACCGTGCCGGTCGCGTCCGTCGTGAAGCGGCCGGTCACCGGCGCGCCGTCGCTGTCCTCGAACACGCCCCATGACCGGGTGGTGCCGGCGAACCACTGCTCCGGCCGCAGCACCGGCGCGGTGCCGGCGAAGCTGGTGATCGGCAGCGGCGTGTCGCAGGCGGCGACCGCGAGCAGCAGCAGAAGCGACAGCAGGGGGCGACGTGACGTTGGCATCTGGCCGGACTACGGCTAGATCGCGCGCATGGATGCGATCGAGACCGACGTGGCCATTATCGGCGCCGGCCCGGTGGGCCTGTTCGCCGTGTTCGAGTGCGGGATGCTGCGCATGCGCAGCGTGCTGATCGACGCGCTGGACGCGGTCGGCGGACAGTGCACGGCGCTGTATCCGGAAAAGCCGATCTATGACATCCCGGCCCATCCGGCGATCGAGGCGGCGGGGCTGGTGGACGCGCTGGAGCGCCAGATCGCGCCGTTCGCGGCGCCGCGCCTGCTGGGTCAGCGGGTGGAGCGGCTGGAGGGCGGGCCGGGCGACTTCACGCTCGGCACCGATGCCGGGCGGACGGTGCGGGCGCGCGCGGTGATCGTTGCCGCCGGGGCGGGCGCGTTCGGCCCCAACCGGCCGCCGCTCGACGGGCTCGCGGCCTACGAGGCGCGGGGCGGCGTGCAGTACTACGTGCGGCGGCGCGAGGATCTGCGCGGCAAGCGGGTGGTGATCGCGGGCGGCGGCGATTCGGCCGTGGACTGGGCGCTGGCGCTGGCGGACATCGCGCAGGTCGCGGTGGTGCATCGCCGGGCCAAGTTCCGCGCCGCGCCCGAGAGTGCCGCGAAGCTCGATGCCGCGGCCGCCGCCGGACGGATCGAGATGGTGATCCCCTATCAGCTTCACGCCCTGCACGGCGCCGACGGGCAGTTGTCGGCGGTGGAGGTGGCGACGCTCGACGGCGCGACGCGGCTGCTGCCGGCGGACGTGCTGCTGCCGTTCTACGGCCTGTCGATGGATCTGGGTCCGATCGCGTCCTGGGGCGCGGCGCTCGACCGGCATCATCTGCGCGTCGATCCGGCGACGGCGGCGACCAGCCTGCCGGGCGTGTTCGCGATCGGCGACATCGCCACCTATCCGGGCAAGCTGAAGCTGATCCTGCAGGGTTTCAGTGAGGCGGCGGTCGCGGCGCATGCGATCCACCCGCTGGTGTTCCCCGGCGAGGCACTGCATTTCGAGTATTCGACGACCAGCGGCGTCCCGGCCGGGTAAGCGGCCGCCGGTCAGAGGGCGGCGGGGAGTTCGAACGTCGCCTTGCGTTCGCTGTAGCGGTCGACCAGCCGGTCGGCGTGGTCGCGCAGCAGCCAGGTGAAGCGCACCAGCTCCTCCATCACGTCTACCACGCGGTCATAGAGCGGCCCGGGCAGCATCCGCCCCGCCTCGTCGAACTGCTCATAGGCCTTGGGGACGCTCGACTGGTTGGGGATGGTGAACATGCGCATCCAGCGGCCGAGCAGGCGCAGCGTGTTCACCGCGTTGAAGCTCTGCGAGCCGCCGCAGACCTGCATCACCGCCAGCGTGCGGCCCTGCGTCGGCCGCACCGAGCCGATGGCGAGCGGTATCCAGTCGATCTGATTCTTGAACACGCCGGTGACGGCGCCGTGGCGTTCCGGGCTGCACCAGACCTGCCCCTCCGACCATGCGCTGAGCGCCCGCAGCTCCGCGACCTTGGGATGCGTCGCGTCCACGCTGTCGGCGACCGGCAGGCCGTGCGGGTCGAACACCCGCGTCTCCGCGCCGAGCAGGCGCAGGATGCGCTCGGCCTCCAGGGTCAGCAGCCGGCTGTAGGAGCGTTCGCGCAGCGAGCCGTACAGCAGCAGGATGCGCGGCGGATGCGTCGCGCGCCGGGGCGGATCGAGGTCGGACGGGTCCGGCAGGCGGAGCAGGTCGGGCCGGAGGGCGGGCATGTCGTGCATCGGTCTCCTCGTCGTTCGGTCAGCGGCCCGAGCTCAGCCGGGACCGAGCACGGACAGCCAGAGCGCCAGCGCGGCCAGCGTGACCAGCAGCACCGGCGGCGTGATGGTCAGGCCGACGGCCATGTACTGGCCCCAGGTGATGGTGCGCCCCTTGGTGCCGAGCACGTGCAGCCAGAGCAAGGTCGCGAGGCTGCCGATCGGAGTGAATTTCGGCCCGAGGTCGCAGCCGATGACGTTGGCATAGACCATCGCCTCGTGCGCCAGCGGCGCCACGCCATGCGCCTGTTGTATCCCGAGCGCGCCGATCAGCACGCCCGGCATGTTGTTCATGACCGATGACAGGAACGCCGCGCCAAAGCCGGTCCCGATCGCGGCGGCCCAGACGCCGTGGCCGCCGAGGACGACCAGCAGCCGGGCGAGATAGTCCGTCAGCCCCGCGTTCCGCAGCCCGTAGACGACGAGATACATGCCGAGGCTGAACAGCACGATCTGCCACGGCGCGCCGCGCAGGACGCGGCCGACCGGGATGATCGCGCCCCCGCCGGTTGCGCGGCGGCCGAACGGGCGCGCGGCGAGCGCGATCAGCAGCAGTGCGCCGCTGCCGGTGACGACGGAGACCGGCACGCCGAGCGGCGCGGTGACGAAATACGCGACCAGCAGCAGGGCCAGCAGCGGAAAGGCCGCGCGGAACACCAGCGGATCGCGTACCGCCGAGGCCGGCGCCTCCAGCTCCGCCACCGCATAGGCGGCCGGCACGTGGCGCCCGTAGTAGAGCCACAGCACCGCGAGCGTCGCGGCGAGCGACACCAGGTCGACCGGCACCATCACCGCGGCGTAGCGGTCGAAGGTCACGCGGAAGAAGTTGGCGCTGACGATGTTGACGAGGTTGGAGATCACCAGCGGCAGGCTGGTGGTATCAGCGACGAAGCCGGTCGCGACGATGAAGGCCATGGCCGCCGCCGGCGGGAAGTCGAGCCGCACGAGGATCGCCACCACGATCGGCGTCAGCAGCAGCGCCGCGCCGTCATTGGCGAACACCGCCGCGATCGCGGCGCCGAGGAAAACGATCAGCGGAAACAGCACGCGGCCCCGCCCGCCGCCCCAGCGCGCGACATGCAATGCCGCCCAGTGGAAGAACCCGGCCTCGTCCAGCAGCAGCGAGATGACGATGAGGGCGACGAAGGTGAACGTCGCGTCCCAGACGATGTGCCAGACGACCGGCACGTCGGCCCCGTGGATCACGCCCAGCGCCAGCGCGATCGCGGCGCCGCCGAGGGCGCTCCAGCCGATGCCGAGGCCGCGCGGCTGCCAGATGACGAAGATCAGGGTGACGGCGAAGATGGCGGCGGCGAGCATCGTGTTTCCGTTCGGCGGGCGCGTGCGGCCGGCCCGCGCGGCGCGGGCGCGTGCGTGGAGCGGGCCTGGATGGATAGGGGCGGGTCGGTGACGCGGGGCGGTGGTTCGGAACGGCGGCGGGCCCGTCCCGTCAGGTGACGCGGCGTCCGTCCGCGGCGATGCCCGGCGTTCCGTCTTCCATGACGAAGGCGCCGCGCGGCGGGGCGGGGAGGATGTCGAGCACCGTCTCCGACGGGCGGCACAGACGGGTGCCGAGCGGGGTGGTGACGATCGGCCGGTTGATGAGGATCGGATGCGCGAGCATCGCGTCGATCAGCGCGTCGTCGCCGATCGCCGGGTCATCGAGGCCGAGCGCATCATAGGGCGTGCCCTTACGCCGCATCACGTCGCGCACCGGAACACCCATGCGGTCGATCGCGGCGCGCAGCGCGGCACGGTCCGGCGGGTTGACGAGGTATTCGACGATCACCGGCTCGATGCCCGCGTTGCGGATCAGCGCGAGCGTGTTGCGCGACGTGCCGCAGGCGGGATTGTGCCAGATGGTGACGCCGGTCACGACGCGCCCGGCGTGCCGGCATCCGCGCCGCAGCAGGCGCCCGCCTGCTTCGCCGGCGGCGGGGCGATGCCGGCCGCGCGGGTGCGGATCGGACCGAGATCGACGCTGTCGCCATAGACGGTGCTGTGGCCGCTGGTCAGGAACGTCTCCCACGCCACGCCCTGCGGATCGGTGATCCAGGCCTTTTCCGACCGTGCATAGCAGCAGGTGGTCGCCCTTCCTCCAGCACCGGGCCATCGGCGGCGCGCAGCCGGCCATAGGCGTCGGCGAGTTCGTCCGGCGTCTCCACCTGGATGCCGAGGTGATCGAGGCCGGGGGCGGCGCCGCAGCTGCTGATGGCGAAGTTCACGCGCGGGTCGTCGAGCATCCACTTGGCGTAATCGGAATGCGCGACGGTCGGCGGCGCGCCGAACAGGGCGGCATAGAAGCGCACCGAGGCGGGCAGATCCGCGACGCTGAGATGGACATGCAGGCGTTTCATGCCGATTTCCTTCCGGAGGCACGCGGCGCCGCGGCGGCCGGGTCGCAGGCGGGGACGCAGGTCGCGGCGGTGCCGCAGCAATTCTCGGTCAGGTAGCCGACGAGGGCGCCCATCGCCGCGTAGTCGGCGGCGTAGAAGATCATGCGGCTGGCGCGGCGGCGGCCGGCGAGGCCGGCGGCGCAAAGCTGTTGCAGATGAAACGTGAGCGACGACGGCGGCAGGTCGAGCCGCGTCGCGATCACCCCCGCCGACAGCCCGTCCGGGCCCGCCTGCACCAGCAGCCGGTAGGCGGCGAGCCGGTGCGGATGCGCGAGCGCCGAGAGGGCGGCGACCGCGTCATCGGCGTCGAGGGGCGGCGGCGGTTTCATGGCCGGACGGTCGCACGCCGGTGCCCGCCTGTCAACGACACTTCGAGGAATGTCGTATGATCAATCCGTGGCGGGGTGCGCGAACAGCTCCGGCCGGTATTCGAAATGCATGGTGTCGTAATGGTACCAGCGTCCGCCCCAGACGAAGCCGTGCGCCTCGAAGATCGACACGATGTCGGCCGGGATGACGTTGTGCCAGACGGGAGTGTCCCGCTGGTCGGGGTGCCAGTACCAGCTGTCGGCGAAGCGGGTGTTGATGTCGATCGCCGCCCCCCAGCCATGCATGCTGCGCCGTCCCGTGTCGGCCACGGCGCGGCAGACATAGGTGCCGGCGGGCGGGTAGAGCATGCGCGTCTCCGCGGTCGGCAGGGCGTCGAGGGCGCGCGACACCGTCGCCAGCGCGCGGGCGGCGCCGGCGATGGCGGTGAAGCGGACGGTCCGGCCCCAGGTGCGCGGCAGCCAGACGACGGGGACGAGGTGCGGCGCCACCTCGCCGCGCCGGCAGTCGCCGTAGAGACGGTCGAAGAACGCGCTGTCGCGGAACCGGCCGGGATCGTCGTCGATCGCCGGGGGCGCCAGCGGCGCGCCGGCGGGGTAGGGCAGGCGCAGCTGATCGTACAGGCTCGCGTCGCGCAGCATGGTGGCGAAATCGCGCGGCGCCGGGCTGCCGAGCGGCAAATGCGTGCCGTCGCGCCAGTACAGCGTCTTGGCATCGACGCGGGCGACGGCATCGGGATAGGCGTCCGCCAGCGCCTGTGGACCCGTTTGCGCGGCGGCCGGCGCGACGGTCGGCGCAGCCCAGGCGGCGCAGGCCAGCAGGGCGGCGATCAGCCGGCGCATGTCGCATCCAGGGGGGCGCCGTCCAGCAGGCCGCCCACGATGTCGCCGACCGTCCGGCGCAGCGCGAAGATGCCGCTGTCGCGGTGGCGGGTCGGATGGACGCGGTTGGTGAGCAGGGTCCAGGCGACGCCGCGGGCGGGGTCGAGCCAGAGCGCGGTGCCGGTGAAGCCGGTATGCCCGATCGTGTCCGGGTGGCAGGCGTCGCCGCCGAACCAGCCGGGGTGCCGCGCCTCCCACCCCAGGGTGCGGGTCGGCGTCTGCCGCCGCCAGACCTCGGCCAGCAGCGGCGCCGGCAGTCCCTCGCCGCGCAGCAGCGCCACCGCCGCGTCGAGCACGCCGTCGACGGTGCCGAACAGCCCCGCGTGCCCCGCCGCGCCGCCGAGGGCCGCGGCGTTCTCGT
>NZ_BANB01000403.1 GCF_000964365.1 Acidisphaera rubrifaciens HS-AP3
GCATAACGGTGCCGCCCTCGGTCATGCCGTGCGCCGAGCACTCGCAGTAGCCGTCCACCGGCATGGTGGTGACGCAGGTGAGCTTGCCGGCGACGCAGGTATTGGCCCCGGCCGGCCCGGCCGCGATGGCGGCGCCCGCCGCGAGCAGCGCGCCGGTGAGAAGTCGCAGTTTGGTCATGGCGTTGGCTCTTTCACTCTGTGGTTGCGAACGCGCAGGCGGAATAACTCTGCCGCCGCATACAACAGCCGGCATGGCCGTGAAGTTTCGCGCGGCCGGCACGGGATCGGCGCCCGGGGGCATTATGCCGCACCGCGCGAAATGGGCTAGAAGCCGCGCATGCTCACCGTCCACCACCTGAACCATTCGCGCTCGCAGCGCATCCTCTGGCTGCTGGAGGAGCTGGGCGTGCCGTACGAACTGCGCCGCTACGAGCGCGACCGGCAGACCATGCTGGCGCCGCCGGAACTGCGCGCCGTCCACCCGCTCGGCAAGTCGCCGGTGATCACCGACGGCGATGCGACGATCGCGGAGTCCGGCGCGATCGTCGAATACATCCTCGACACCTATGGCGAGGGCCGGATGCGCCCGACGCCCGGCACCGCGGAGCGCCGCGCCTATACCTATTGGCTGCACTATGCCGAGGGCTCGGCGATGCCGCCGCTGGTGATGAAGCTGGTGGTCAGCCGGGTGCCGAAGGCGCCGATGCCGTTTTTCGCCCGCCCGATCGCCCGCTCCATCGCGGCACGGCTGCAATCGGGATTTACCGACCCCAACATCGCCCGCGCCGTCGCGCACATGGACGCGGCGCTGGCCGCGACCGGCTGGTTCGCGGGCGACGGCCCCACCGGGGCGGACGTGATGATGAGCTTCCCCGCCGAGGCGTCGGCCGCACGCGGCGGCGGCGGGCCCGCGCCCAATGTCGCCGCTTTCGTCGCGCGCATCCACGCCCGCCCCGCCTGGCAGCGGGCGCTGGAGCGCGGCGGTCCGTACAAGCTGCTCGGCGGCTGACCGGCGTTCGGGCGGCGTGGCGTCCCCCTATTACCGCTTCCGCCCCGGCGCGGGTTGGGGCGCGCATCTGTTCAAGGCGATCCTGCGACAGGACCACGCGCCCTGGGCCGCGACCCTGGCACCCTACCTGCCGCGCGACGGCATCGCGATCGACGTGGGCGCGCATGGCGGACAGGTCACGCGCCTGCTCGCCCGCCTCGCGCCGGACGGCATGGTGGTCGCGGTGGAGCCCAGCGGCTATGCCCGCTCCATTCTCCGGCCGGCGCTGTGGGCGCGGCGGGCGCGCAACGTGGTCGTGGTGGCGGCCGGGCTCGGCGCCGCGCCGGGCGTCGTGCTGCTGCGCACGCCGCTCAAGCGGCGGGGGGAGATGGGATTCGGCCTCGCCACGCTCGGCGTCCCCGATCGCGCGGCGGTGGCGGAGCCGGTGGCGGTGGTGACGCTCGACGCACTCGTGACATCGCTCGCGCTGCCGCGCGTCGATCTGATCAAGGCCGATATCGAGGGGTTCGAGGACGCGCTGATCGCGGGGGCGGGCGAGACCCTGCGCGCGCACCG
>NZ_BANB01000402.1 GCF_000964365.1 Acidisphaera rubrifaciens HS-AP3
CGGCGCGACAGCGGCGCGGCAGGGCGCCGATCCCGGGCCGGGCGCGCGCGTACAGCCGGTCCGCCTCGCCGAGCAGCCGCCGGAGCACCGCGGCCAGCGCGGGTCCCGGACGCGGATCGGCGACGAAACGCGCGGCGTCGATCCCCGCCTCGGCCAGCCAGTCGAGCGGCAGATAGAGGCGGCCGGCGCGCGCATCCTCGCCGACATCGCGGACGATGTTGGACAGCTGCATCGCCACGCCGAGATCGCAGGCGCGCGCGAGCGCCTCCGGCGCGCGCACGTCCATCACCACCGCCATCATCGCGCCGACCGCGCCGGCGACGCGCGCGGCATAGTCCAGAAGCGCGGGAAGATCCGCATAGCGCCGTCCATCGGCATCCCAGGCGAGGCCCTCGAGCAAGGCCTCGGGCAGCGCGCGGGGGATCGCGTAGTCGCGGACGACGGCGGCGAAGGCGCGATCCGCGGCGCCGTCGGCGGGAGTGCCGTCATAGACACGGGCAAGCCGGACGCGCAGCCGGTCGAGCGACGCCGCGCGACCGAGCGCCGGGCCCAGATCCACCGCGTCGTCGGCCAGCCGGCAAAACGCATACAGCGCCGATGCCGGGGCGCGCACCGCCTGGGGCAGCAGCAATCCCGCCGCCCAGAACGTGCGCGACCCGTGGCGCAGGAGCGCGCGGCAGGCGGCGATATCCGCCGCGGCGTCAGACAAAGGCGCTTGCATGCGGCACCACCGTGTCGAGAACCCGGGCGGACGACAGGACGCCCGGCAGACCCGCGCCGGGATGCGTGCCGGCGCCCACGAGATACAGGCCCGGCACATCCTCGCTGCGGTTATGCGGGCGGAACCATGCGCTTTGCGTCAGGATCGGCTCCATCCCGAACGCGGCGCCGCGCAGCGACAGCAGCCGGTCGCGGAAGTCGAGCGGGGTCGTCACTCGCGACGTCGCGATATGTCGCGACAGGCCGGGCAGCAGCGTCGCCTCCAGCGCCCGCTCGATCGCCGCGCGATAGGGTTCGGCGGCCACGCGCCAATCCGTCCCGCTGTCGAGATGCGGCACCGGCGACAGGACATAGAACGCATCGCCGCCCGGCGGCGCCAGACTCGGGTCGCTCGCGGTCGGCCGATGCAGATAGAGGCTGAAATCCGCCGACAGCCGATGATGCCGGAAGATGTCGTCGAGCAGCGCGCGATAGCGCGGGCCGAGCATGATCGTGTGATGGCCCACGTCCGGGTACTGGCGGTCGGTGCCGAAATACCAGACGAAGAGGCTCATGGAATAACGCGCCCGCTCCACCCGCCGGTCGGTCCAGCGACGCCGCGCCTCCGGCGGCAGCAGATGGCGATAGGTGAAGCCGGTATCGGCGTTGGAGACGACGATGTCGGCGGCGATCGTCTCGCCCGTCACCAGCCGGACACCGCATGCCCGGCCGTCGCGCACGTCGATGGCGGCAACGGTCGCGTTGCAGCGGATCACGTTGCCCTGCCCGGCGATCAGCCCGGCGAGACCGCGCACGAGCGCGCCGGTGCCGCCCATCGCATAGTGCACGCCCCAACGCCGTTCGAGGAAAGCGATCAGGCTGTAGATCGCGCTTGCCGCGAACGGATTGCCGCCCACCAGCAGCGGGTGGAAGCTGAACACGGTGCGCAGGCGCGGGTCGCGTATGTGCCGCGCAACCAGGCTGTGCACGCTGCGGAACGCCTGCAGGCGCGCGAGCTGCGGCAGCAGCTTCACCATGTCGCCGAGCCGTTCGAATGGTACGTGACCGAGCTGTTCGAAGCCGATGCGGCAGGTCTCCTCGCTGACCCGCATGAACGCGTCGTAGCCGTCCACGTCGCCCGGCGCGAAGCGCGCGACCTCGGCACGCATGCGCACCGGATCACCGCTGTAGGTAAAGGTCGCGCCATCGTCGAAGCGGAGCTGATAGAATGGATCGAGCGCGCGCAACTCCACGTCGTCGGCGCGGCTGCGTCCGCACAGCGCCCACAGATCATCGAGCAGAAACGGCGCGGTGACGATCGTGGGGCCGGCGTCGAACGTGAACCCGTCCTGCCGGTGCACATAGGCGCGGCCGCCCGGCGCGTCGAGGCGCTCCAGCACCGTCACGCGCCAGCCGCGCGCCCCGAGCCGGATCGCGGCGGCGAGGCCGCCGAACCCGCTGCCGATGACGACCGCGTGCGGCGCGCCGTCCCGCGGCCCGGGGCTTGCGCCGTCATGATGCCCGGCATCGCGCAGCCCGGCGAAGGAGAGCGCTTCGGCATCCCGCAGCCCGGGGGTCGTGGCCGTCGTCGTGGACATCACGGCTGGAGTGTAACAACATCCTGACACTCGAGAGAAGGGGCGCGAGCGCCGCAATGACCGCCGCCATCGTCGATCTCGCGCTCGTGCTCGCGCTGCTGGAAGCACCGGCGCTCGCGATGTGGCGGCGCGCCACCGGCTCCGGACCGGCGGTGGCGCCGCTGGTCGCCAACCTCGCCTCGGGCGCCTGCCTGCTGGCGGGGCTGCGCCTCGCGCTCGGGGGTGCGAGCGGACTCTGGGTGGCGCTGGCGCTGACCGGCGCGCTGCTCGCCCATCTGGCGGACCTTACGCGACGCTGGCGGCGGGGCTGAACGCGTCCATCACGATGTCGGCAACACGCTCCGGCGCCTCCTCGTGCGCCAGATGGCCGAGGCCCGGCAGCTCGATGACCTCCGCCCCGCGCACCATCGCCGCGACACGGTGGGCATCGGCCGGCGGGATCGCCCGGTCGCGGGCGGCGGCCACCAGCGTCAGCGGCACCGCGAGCTTCGGCAGGTCGCGCGCCAGCGGGTGCAAATCCCAGTTCGCCATCATCCCGAGCGCGCCCGCCACATGGCCGCTGCGCGCGAACAGCCGGCCATAACGGTCGAGGTCCTGCGGCTCCAGCGTCGAGCCGGTGCCGGTGATCAGCTTCTGCACCACGGTTCGGTCCGCCGCCCGCCAAGACAGCGCCCAGGGAACGAGCGGATTGAGCACAAGCAGCTTCGCGATCGGCGAGAAAATCTGCCCCGCGACGCCGCCGAGCGGCAGCAGCGCGCCGTTCAGGCTGATCAGCCGCGCCGGCGCGATCAGCCCGTCGAGACACATCCGCGCGAGGATCGCGGCGCCGGCCGAATGGCCGATCGCCAGCACCGGCCGCACGCCGAGTGCCGCGAGCAGCCCCGCCAGGGAGCGCGCCATGCCCGGCAGCGACAGCCGGTGCGCGGGCGGCAGCTCCGTGAAGCCGTGCCCGGGCAGGTCCGGGGCGATCACCCGGAAATCCCGCGCGAGGCGGGGCGCCAGCACGCGCCAGGAATGCGTCGCGGCACCGGTGCCGTGCACCAGCAGCAAATCCGGGCCGCTGCCCATGATCTGCACGTGCCAGCGCAGCCCGGCCGCCTCGACGAACCGGCTCGCGGACTGGTTGGGCCAGTCGCGGCCGTCGCGCTCCCAGTCGGGCGCGGCCGGCATCAGCCGCGCAATCCCTGCACGGCCCCGGAAATCGCGGCCGCGCCGGCATAGGGCAGCGGCAGATAGCGCGCGCCCATCCGCTCCGCGACCGTCCGCGCGAAGGGATGCGGATGCGGCGCCGTGTCCAGCAGCACCGTCGCGACCGCGCCGGCGCGCAGCAGCCCGGCCGCGTCCAGAGCGTCCGCCTCCGCCCGCCGCCGGTCACCCTCGCCGTCCCGGCCGACATTCGCCCGCCCGTCGGTAA
>NZ_BANB01000401.1 GCF_000964365.1 Acidisphaera rubrifaciens HS-AP3
GACGACGTCGCGGCCCGCCCGGCGCTGGCGTCGGTGGCGTTCGACCGCGCGATCCTGCACCGCCGGCCGCGCATCCTGATCGACGTGACGCCGACCGCGCGCCAGCCGCAGGTGCGCGGCGGCATCCCGCGGGTGGTGCGCGAACTGGCCGAGGCGGCCGTGCGCACGGGTGTCGGCCTGCCGGTCTGCTACCGGGACGGCGCGCTCTACAGCTACTACGCCCATGAACTGCTCGCCCGGCCGATCCAGCCCGGGCCGGGCGACGTGTTCCTGATCGTCGACGTGTTCTGGTACTCGCTCGACATGTATCAGGAGGCAGTAAGGCTGGTGCGCGGCGGCGGGGCGCAGGTCGCGCTGTTCCTGCACGACATCTTCCCGCTCCGCTACCCGTCGTTCTACCCGCCGGAGGTGCCGCCCACCTTCCGCGCCGGGCTGATGCGCTTCCTCCCGGTGGCCGCGTGGTGCCTGACATCCACCGCCCACGGCGAGGCGGAGATACGCGACTGGCTCGCCGCGCATGCCCCGCGCGTGCTGCCCCGCCTGCGCCTCGGGCACTTCCCGCTCGGCGTCGCGGCGCATCCGGCGGAGCCGACACGCAGGCTCGGGCGCGCGGCGCCCCGGCGGCAGGTCACCGACCTGTTCGACACCGACCGTGCGCTGCTCAGCGTCGGCACGCTGGAGCCGCGCAAGGGCTACGACGTGACGCTCGACGCCTGCGACCTGGCCTGGGCGGCGAGCGAGGAGTTCATTCTCGTCATCATCGGCCGCTACGGATGGCGGGCGCGGGCGCTGCAGGCGCGGCTGCGCGCCCATCCCGAGCTTGGGCAGCGGCTGTTCCTCATCGAGGACGCGACGGACGCGGAACTGGCGCACGCCTATGCGCATTGCCGCTGCCTGATCCAGGCGTCGATCGACGAGGGATACGGGCTGCCGGTCATCGAGGCGGCACTTCGCGGCGCGCCGGTGATCGCGTCCGACATCGCGGTGTTCCGCGAAATCGCGGGCGACGCGATCACCTATTTTCCGGTGGCCGATGCCGGGGCGCTCGCCGCGCGCATCGCGGAGACGCTGTCGCAGCCGCGCCGGCCGGCGACGCTGCGCGTGCCTGACTGGGACGAATGCGCGCGCGCGATGGCCGACCGTCTCGCGCCGCCGGCCCGGACGACCGCCGAGGCGTCCGTCGCCCCGGCGGAGGCGCCGATCGGCATGCCGGCGATCCTGCCGCGCCGGGCGTCGGACGCGACCGTGCATGTCGCCTGCTGCTTCGACGACCGGATGGCGATGCCCGCGTCGGTCGTCGCGGCGTCGGTCGCGGCGTCCACGCCGGATGCGAATGTCGTCTTCCACATGCTGCATGCCCCGGCGCTGTCGATCGATCTCGGCGCGCTCGCCGACAGTCTCGACAGCGACCGCTTCACCATCGTCGAGCACGTCATCGCCGAGGATTACACCGACCTGCACCGCACCGCGCAGTACAGCGACGCCATCTATTACCGCTTCCAGCTCCCGTCGCTGATCGATGCCGAGCGGGTGATCTATGTCGACAGCGACACGATGGTGCGCCGCTCGCTGGCCGCGCTGTACCGGACGGATCTGCGGGGCCATCCGGTCGCGGCGATGACGGATTTCTCGCTGACCTATCACATGCGCAACCACGCCATGCCGATCATCCACAACGGCCGCGCGGTGACGGTCGATGACTACATGCTGGACGTCCTCGATTTCGACCTGACGACGACGCCGTATTTCAACAGCGGCGTGCTGGTGATGGACCTCGGCGCGTGGCGGCGCACCCGGCTGGTGGAACGCTGCCTTGCGTTCTGCCGCGCGGCCGGAGAGCTGAACATGCCGGATCAGGACGCGCTCAATCAGGTGCTGCGCGGCGACTATCTGCCGCTTGACCCGCGTTGGAACGCGTTTTCCTATCTCTACCGCGAATACATGCCGGAAGGACCGGGCACGCTGCCGAGCATCTTCGGCGGGTTCGAGGCCAATCTCCGGCCACCGACGGGAGAGTGGATGCGCGTGCTGCGCGACTGGGCCTTCGACCCCTGGATCGTCCACTTCGCCTATCGCAGCAAGCCGTGGGCGCGCGAGGATCGGCGCACCGATTACGACGCCGAGTTCTGGGACAACGCGCGCCGCACGCCGTTCGGCGAACGCCTCGCCGCCCAGCGGTTCGGCGCCCCGGCGCGGGTGCCGACCGACGCGGTGGCGACATGATCGCCCCGGCGACGGTCGCGCTCGCCGACGCGCCCGTGGTGCGGGCGCCGGACGGGTCCACGGTGCATGTCCTCTGCCGCCTCGCCGGCGGCAGCATGGCGCGCTTCTCGCTCGCGGCCGGGCAGGTCGCGATGGCCGTCCGGCACCGCACCGTCGACGAGATCTGGTATATCACGGCCGGCCGCGGCGAGATGTGGCGGGCGGGCCCGGAGGGCGCGTCGACGATCGCGCTGGTGCCCGGCCTATCGCTGACCATCCCCGTGGGATGCGCGTTTCAGTTCCGCGCGGCGCCGGACAGCGATCTCGCGGCGGTCGCCATCACCATGCCGCCCTGGCCCGGCGAGGGCGAGGTCGAGCCGGTGGCGGGGCCCTGGGCGCCCAACCTCTCAGTCTGACGCGGTCCGCATCGACGCGCGCAACGTGTCGAGGCTGACCAGCGCGCCGTCGCGCTCGACATGCCAGAACGTCCAGCCGTTGCAGGACGGCGCGTTCTGCACCTCCGACCCGAGCTTGTGGATCGAGCCGCGCAGCGGGCCGCATACCAGCGTGCCGTCGGCGGCGACCGTCGCGGCGACGCGCCGCTGCCGGTCGGTGACGGTGGTGCCCGGCGGCACGATCCCCTGTTCGACGAGGTTGCCGAAGGGGATGCGCGCCGCCTCGCGCCGCGTCGGCGTGTTGCTGGCGCCATCGAGCGGCGCCGGCCGCACCCGGCGCACCCGCCCGAGTGCTGCCTCCACATAGGCGGGATGCCGCTCGATCGCGATGTAGCGGCGCGACAGGCGGCGGGCGACGGCGGCGGTGGTGCCGGTGCCGGCGAACGGGTCGAGCACGATGTCGTCGGGCGCGGTGCTGGCCAGCAGCACGCGATGCAGCAGCGCCTCCGGCTTCTGGGTCGGGTGCAGCTTCAGCCCGTGCGCGTTGCGGATGCGCTCCGCCCCGGTGCACAGCGGCAGCAGCCAGTCGCTGCGCATCTGCAGATCGTCGTTCAGCGCCTTCATGGCCTGATAGTTGAACTTGTAACGACTATCGCGTCCCCGCGCGGCCCAGATCAGTGTCTCGTGCGCGTTGGTGAAGCGCCGGCCGCGGAAGTTGGGCATCGGGTTCGATTTGCGCCAGATGACATCGTTCAGGATCCAGAACCCCAGATCCTGCAGGATGGCGCCGATACGGAAGATGTTGTGATAGGCGCCGATCACCCACAGCGTGCCGTCCTTGCGCAGCACGCGGCGGCATTCGGTCAGCCAGGCGCGGGTGAATTCGTCATAGGCGGCGAAATCGGCGAACCGGTCCCAGTCCTCGTCCACCGCATCGACCAGGCTGTCATCCGGCCGGCGCAGTTCGCCACGCAATTGCAGGTTGTAGGGCGGGTCCGCGAACACGCAGTGCACGGAGGCGGGCGGGAGCATGCGCATCAGTTCGATGCTGTCGCCGCGCATGATCTGGTCCAGCGGCAGTTCGCGGGTAAGGTCCAACGTCGTCTGCCCTGGTCGCCGTTCTTTTGCTCGTATCAGCTATCAGCGTTGCCGCGCGCATGTCGGGCATGCGCCATTCACTATCGTGTGGGCGCGGGTGGCGCCGCGTCAATTGCGGCCGGCGGGCCGGCGGCGCGGCGGCGGGTGACGTGGCCGGCGGCGC
>NZ_BANB01000400.1 GCF_000964365.1 Acidisphaera rubrifaciens HS-AP3
GCGACGGCGCCGGGGGGCGCGACCGCGCCGCCAACTGACGCTTCCCGCGCGCGGCGGTTGTCCCGCAACGCCGCGCGCGGCTAGCCTGTCCCCTCGACCGAGGGGAGCTTGGACGTTGCGTCTGCTATCGAACCTGCTGAAGCGTTTCGTGCGCACCGGCACGCTGCGCGTCATCGACGCGGCGGGCGGGGAGCACGTGTTCGGCGACGGCGCGCCCGCCCCACGCGCGGTGATGCGCGTCCACGATCCGGCGCTGTATCGCCGCCTCGCGCTCAATCCGGAACTGCACGCGGGCGAGGCCTACATGGCCGGCACGCTGACATTCGAGGACGGCACCGGCGTCGGCGACCTGATGTCGCTGTTCGGCGAGAACCGCGCCGGCCTCGCCGGCCACGCGTCGCAGCGTGTGCTCCGTCGCGTGTGGCGCGCGGCGCGGCGCTGGCAGCAGGCCAATCCGGTCGGCGTCGCCGCGCGCCACGCCCGCCATCATTACGACGTGCCCGTCGAAATCTACCGGCTGTTCCTCGACGAGGGGCTGAATTACTCCTGCGCCTTCTTCCGCGACCCGGCGCACGACACGCTGGAGGCGGCGCAGGAGGAAAAGCTGCGACGCATCGCCGCCAAGCTCGCGCTGCGCCCCGGCATGCGGGTGGCGGAGATCGGCTGCGGCTGGGGCTCGCTCGCGATCCACCTGGCGCGGGCGGGCGCGCATGTCACCGCGATCAACGTCTCCCCCGCCCAGCTTGCCGTCGCGCGGGCGCGCGCGGCCGCGGCGGGGTTGGCCGACCGCATCGACTTCCGCGAGGTCGATTACCGCGTCCTCGACGGACGCTACGACCGCGTGGTGTCGGTCGGCATGATGGAGCATGTCGGCATCGGCCATTACGACGAGTATTTCGCGCGCGTGCGCGACCTGCTCACGCCCGACGGCTGGGCGATGATCCACTGCATCGGCCGCATGACGCCGCCCGGCACGACCGGCCCGTTTATCCGCAAGCACATCTTCCCCGGCGGCTACACGCCCGCGCTGTCGGAGGTGTTCGCCGCGACCGAACGGCAGGGGCTGTGGGTCGCCGACATGGAGGTGCTGCGCCGCCATTACGAATACACGCTGCAGCACTGGCGCGACCGCTTCGCCGCGCGGCGGCAGGAGGCGGTGGCGATCGCCGGCGAGCCGTTCGCCCGTATGTGGGAGTACTACCTCGCCGCCGTGCAGATCGGCTTCCGCAACGGCTCGAACATGGTGTTCCAGATCCTGCTCTCGACCCGCAACGACGCGGTGCCGATCGTGCGGGATTACATGTACGCGCCGGCTACGCCGGATGCCGTGCCTCCGCCCGCATCGCCAGATCGGGTGACGGCCGCAGCGTGACCTTCATCACCGGGGTGGACGGGACGGTCGCGGCGTCGCGCAGGCGCAGGCGGGCGAGCAGCACGGCGAGGATGGCGACCGCTTCCTGCACCGCGAAGCCGTTGCCGATGCAGACGCGCGGGCCGGCGCCGAAGGGCATGTAGGCATAGCGCGAGCGCGCCGCCGCCGCTTCCGGCGCGAAGCGGTCGGGGTCGAAACGCTCGGGCTCGGACCACAGCAGCGCATGGCGATGCACGGCATAGATCGGCACCACCAGCATCGCGTTCGCCGGGATGCGTACGCCGTCCAGCTCCATGTCCTCGGCCACGTAGCGCGAGATCATCGGCGCCGGCGGAAACAGCCGCATCGCCTCGGAAAACACCTGCCGCGTATAGGTCAGCTGCGGCAGGTGCGCGGGCAGCACGGTGCCGCCGGGACAGACCGCGTCGAGTTCGGCGAACAGCCGCGCCTCCACCTCCGGATGGCGGCTCAGCAGATGGAAGGTCCAGGCGAGGCCGAGCGATGTCGTCTCGTGCCCGGCGGTGACGAAGGTCAGCAGGTTGTCGATGATCTCCTCGTCGCCCATCGTCCGCCCGTCCTGCGGGTCGACGGCGGCGAGCAGCATCGCGACGAGGTCGGCGCGCGCCGACGGACGCGCCCGGCGCTCCGCCAGGATGGCCGCGAGGGTGCCGCGCAGATAGGCCGCCGCCTCGCGCCCGCGCGTCCGGCCCGGATAGGGCGTCCAGTCCGGCAGCCGCGCGAGGCTGTAGGCCAGCACCCAGCCGAGCGGATGGGCATAGTCGGTGATGCTGCGCGCGACGCGCGCGACGTCCAGCCCGGCGCCGCCGTCGAACATCGTCTCCACGATGATGTCGAAGGTGGTGCGCATCATCTCGTGCGCGATCTCGAGCGGGGTGTCGCCGGCGGCGAGCCAGCGGTCGCGCGTGCGCTCCGCCGCCGCGAGCATCGTCGGCACCATGTCGGCCAGCCGCGCCGGCTGGAACCCGGCGGCGACGGCGCGGCGCTGCCAGCGCCAGTTGCTGTCCTCGGCCGTCAGCAGCCCCTCGCCCAGCAGCGGCACCAGGGCGCGGCGCATCTCCGGCGCGCGGCGCATGATGTCGGCGCGGCGGACCAGCGCCTCGCCGATCAACTCGGGGTCCATGACGTGATAGCGGTCGCGGCCGAAGACGCGGGTATGGACGATCCGCTCGCGGAAGGTCTCCGCCGGCAGGCTTTCCAGCTGGTTGCGGGTGATGCGCGCGAACTGCCGGAGCGTGAGGCGCCGGCGGATCGGCGGCAGGTCGCGCAGCGTGGCCGAGGGCGTCGCGAAATCGGTCGGATGGCCGGCGCGCAGGTGCATCGGTGTGTCCTCGGCGGGGGCTGCGGCGAAAAGGCTGCGACTAGGCGGCTGCTGTCGCGCCGCCCCGGCGGATCACGCGGCGCCGCCGGACGACGCGGGAGCGGGCAGCGTGACGGTGATGCCCGGCGGGTCGAGCGTGATCGCGCCGCCGGCATGGATGCGCGTGCCGATCCCGCCCTCGGCGTCGCGCGCGTGGTGGATCACCCGCCCGTCGGCGGGGCGGACGATGAGGTAGTGCATCAGGCTCGGCAGGCGGAAATAGTCGGCCAGCTTGTTGCCGGTATCGACGCCGCGGGTCGAGGGCGACAGCACCTCCACGATGACCATCGGATCGTGGATGCGCACCGCGTCGGGCGGCAGCTTCTCGCCGCAGCGGATCAGGGCGTCCGGCTCATAGACCGTGTGGTCGTCTACCTGCACGACGACGCCGTCGGGATAGACGGTGCAGGGCAGCGCCGCGGCCTCCACCGCCTCGGCCAGGCGCCGGGCGATGGCGAACTTGATCAGCGCGTGGTCGGACCGTTCCGGCGACACGGCGATCACCTCGCCGTCGGCCAGTTCGTAGTGCGTGCCGTCCGGCTGCTCCATCGCCCAGGCGATGAAGGCCTCGGCGGTCATGCGCTGATCGGTCGTCCTGCTCACGCGGCGGCCTCCTTGCGGGCGCGCGCGCTGTCGGTGCGCAGCTGGCCGCAGGCGGCGAGGATATCACGGCCGCGCGGCGTGCGCACGGGCGAGGCATAGCCGGCGTCCGACACGATGGCGGCGAAGGCCCGGATCGCCGCCGGGGTGCTCGTCTCGTAGGCGCTGCCGGGCCAGGGGTTGAACGGGATCAGGTTCACCTTGGCCGGGATGCCGGCGATCAGCGCCACCAGCGCCCGGGCATCGGCCGGCGTGTCGTTGACGCCCCTGAGCATCACGTATTCGAAGGTGATCCGCCGCGCGTTCGACGCGCCCGGATAGCGGCGGCAGGCGGCGATCAGCTCGGCGATCGGGTATTTGCGGTTGAGCGGCACCAGCTCGTCGCGCAGGTCGTCGCGCACCGCGTGCAGCGACACCGCGAGGTTGACGCCGAGTTCGGCCCCGCTTTGGTCCATCATCGGCACGACGCCCGAGGTGGACAGCGTGATGCGCCGCCGCGACAGGCCGATGCCCTCGCCGTCCATGCAGATGCGCATCGCGCGGGCGACGTTCTCGTAGTTGTAGAGCGGCTCGCCCATGCCCATCAGCACGATGTTGGACAGCAGGCGCGGCGTCTCGCCCTTGGGGCTCGGCCACTCGCCATAGGCGTCGCGCGCCGCCATGAACTGCGCCACGATCTCGGCGGCGCCGAGGTTGCGCACCAGACGCTGCGTGCCGGTGTGGCAGAACCGGCAGGACAGGGTGCAGCCGACCTGCGAGGAGATGCAGAGCGTGCCGCGATCCTCGGCCAGATCGGGGATATAGACCGTCTCCGCCTCCTGCGCGTCGCGGAAGCGGAACAGGAACTTGCGCGTGCCGTCGCCGCTGGTCTGCGTCGTCGCGACGTCCGGCCGACCGATCACGAAACGCTCCGCGAGGCGCGCCTGCAGCGGCTTGGCGATCGTGCTCATGCGGGCGAAGTCGGTCTCGCCCTGGTGATAGATCCAGTGCCAGAGCTGTTTCGCGCGAAACGGCTTTTCGCCGATCGCCGCCAGTTCCTCGATCAGCGCGGCGCGGTCGAGACCGACGAGGTCACGGCGGCCGTCCGCCGCGACCGGCGGCGGCGGCTCGAACAGCGCGGCCTTGGCGAGGATGCGGTCGCGGTCGGCCGCCGTCAGCGCGGCCGCGTCGCTCATCTCGGGCAGGCCTTCAGGATCGCCTTATGCGCCTCGTTGAAGCCGCGCAGGCTGAACGTGTCGACGACCTGCATGCCGCGCGGCCCGGGCGAGCGGGCAATCGCCTGCCGCCCGTTGCGGAAGGCGGCGACGGCGGCGGCGTTCTCGCGCGCGAAGGCCGATCGCTGCGCCGTGTAGAAGCTGAGGGCGGTGGTATCGACCGTCATCGTCACCTCGGCCGAGGCCGGATAGGGGAAGCCCGCCAGCATGGCGACCGCGTCACGTCCGGACGGGCGCTCCGTCACCGTCAGCACCACGTCGCCGCGGCCGGGCAGGGCGGGCGAGGAATGCACGGCGCGGGTGAAGGCATAACAGACCGTCTGCGTGCCCTCGAGATGCGTCGCCGCGGTCCAGTCGTCGAACCGGCCGATCGCGTGCGGGGCGGCCGAATCAGCGGAATGCTCGGCGGCGTTGCGGTTGCTGCGGGCACCGGCGGGGGCCACGGCAAGGACGGACGGCAGCAGCACGGCGGCCGCGGCCAGCAACAGGGCGGAAGGGCGCATGCGGGCTGACATACGGGCTGGCGCGGGGGCGGGCAAGCAGGCCGGGGCGGGTTCGGGCCGCGCTGATGGAAAGTTCAACCCGGCGTCATGTCGCCGTCATCCGGCGCGGGGCCGAGCCAGTCCGGGCGGGTGCGCCGGAACCGGGGCGGCCCGTGCCGGGCAGGGGAC
>NZ_BANB01000399.1 GCF_000964365.1 Acidisphaera rubrifaciens HS-AP3
GTCATGCCGCGACGGATCGCCGCCGGCGTGTTGGGCATGGCCCGCACGATTGCCGCCCGCCCGCCGAGCAGGGCGCGCAGGCCGTCGATCGTCTGCCCGGCCATGATCGAAAGGAACACGGCCGTGTCCGCGTAGCGGGCATAGGCGGGGAGGGTGGCGGCCGCGACCTGCGGCTTGACCGCGAGGATGACGGCGGCGGGACGGAAATCGGCGGGGATCGCGTCGGCCGTGGCCAGCGCGCCGACGGCCGGCGGCCAGTCAGCCGGCCGGGCGGCCGGGTCGACCGCGAGCGCGCGGGTGAGGCCCTGCTCGCACCAGCCGGCGAGCAGGGCGCCACCCATGTTGCCGCAGCCGACCAGCAGCAGCGGCGGGAGCGCGTCGGTCTCCGATGTCATCGCGTCGGTCGGCCCGGGGCGTCGGCGCGGCGGTCAGGCCTCGCCCACGCAGTCGAGCATGGCCGCCTGCAGCGCCTCGGGCGGCGTCTTGCCGCCCCACAGCACGAGCTGGAAGGCCGGGAAGAAGCGCTCGCATTCGGTGATCGCGATATCGACCATGTCCTCCAGGCTTTCGGCGCTGGCGCCCGGGGCGCCGCGCAGCAGGACCGCGTGGCGGAACAGCGGCATGCCGTCGTCGCTGTCCATGCCGAAATGGCCGATCCACAGCCGCTCGTTGGCCAGCGCCAGCAGCTCGTACAGCGCGGGCCGGCGGTTGGCGGGCACCTTCAGGTCGAACGTGCAGGTGAAGTGCATCGCGCTGATTTCGTGCGACCAGGTGAAGAACAGACCGTAGTCGCACCACTTGCCGGGGGCCTCAGCGGCCATCTCGTCGGTCGTGCGGCGGTCGAACGCCCAATCGTTGGCGGTGACGATCTGCTCCACAATGTCGAGGGGGTTGGAGGCGCGGTCCTGAAGCATGCTCATCGCGGTCATGCCGGGTCTCCCGTCTGGAGGAAGGCCGAAGCTGTGGCGCCCAGCGAGTTCCAGTGACCGTGCCGCCCGTCTTGCATGCGGGCGGTTCCAGCAAGCGGGCCCCCGCGCGGTGGCTGCCACGGAGGGCAGCCTACGCACCGGCGAAGGCGCGCCGCAAGGCTGGATCGCTGTGCGGCCGGCCCGTGGTGCTCCCGCGGGACAGGTCGTCTTGCGCCCGGCGTCATGGAAAGTCCAGAACGACGCTAGTCCGGCGCCTGCGTCATGTCGCCGCCGGCGAGACGCGCCTCGAGGTCCGCGAGGCGGGTCTCCAGGGCCGCGAGCCGCGACTCGGCCGCCTCCTGTCCGGCGCGGGCGTTGGCGGCGAGCTCCTGCACCGCCTCCAGCTCGGACCGGCGCACCAGATCGAGCCGGCGGATGCCGTCGTCGATCGCCGCCTGGACCATCGATTCCGCCTCCTCCCGCAGCCCGGCCAGCGCCGAGAGGGCGCCGCCGGCGACGCCGGCGAGGTCGTCGAAGAAACGGGGCCGCTCCGTCATGTCACTCTCCTGTTCATTCGGCCGCGCCGGCGGCAGATGACGCGGCGCGGCATGACGCTATAAGCCTGCCGCATGATCGTGGTCACCGGCGGCGCCGGCTTCATCGGGTCCTATCTGCATGCCGCGCTGCGGGCGCGCGGCGACGAGACGGTGGTCATCGACCGGCTCGGCGACGGCGACAAGTGGCGCAACCTCGCCAAGCATCCGCCGGACCAGGTCATCGCGCCGGAGGAGCTTGATGACTTCCTGGCCGGGCATCCGCCGGTCGAGGCCATCGTGCATATGGGGGCGATCAGCGAAACGACCGCACGCGACGGCGACCTGACGTGGCAGACCAACGTCGCGCTGTCCCAGCGGTTGTGGACGTGGTGCGCGCACCGGGGCGTGCCGCTGATCTATGCCTCCTCCGCCGCGACCTATGGCGACGGGGCGGCCGGGTTCGACGACGACGGCGACCTGTCGCACCTGTCCCGGCTGCGTCCGCTGAACCTGTACGGCTGGACCAAGCATAGCTTCGACCTTTGGGTCGCGCGCCAGATCGCCGGCGGCCGTCCGCGTCCGCCGCACTGGGCGGGGCTGAAGTTCTTCAACGTCTACGGCCCCAACGAGTACCACAAGGGACCGATGATCTCGGTCGTGAAGGTCAAGCACGACGAGGTGCTGGCCGGCCGGCCGCCGCGCCTGTTCCGCGCCGACCAGCCGGGCATGGCCGACGGGGCGCAGCGGCGCGACTTCATCTGGGTGGGCGACGTGGTCGCGGTGATCCTGTGGCTGCTGGCCACACCCGGCGCGTCTGGCCTGTTCAACGTCGGCACCGGGATCGCGCGCACCTATCTCGACCTCGCGCACGCGGTGTGCGACGCGGCCGGCGTGGCGCGGGCGGTGGAGTTCATCGACATGCCGGCGAATCTGCGCGGCCAGTATCAGTCCTTCACCCAGGCCCGCACCGACCGGCTGCGGGCGGCGGGCTTCGCCGGCCAGTTCACCACGCTGGAGGACGGCATCGGCCACTATGTCCGCGACTACCTCCGCACCCCGGACCCCTACGCATGAGCACGGTGATCCATCTGCCGGTGTTCGATCCGGTCATCGTCCATATCGGGCCGCTCGCCATCCGCTGGTATGCGCTGGCCTATATCGTCGGCCTTATTCTCGGCTGGCGGCTGATGCGCCGGCTGGTGGAGCGCGCGCCCGCGGTCGCGACGCCGCTGCAGGTGGACGATTTCCTGACCTGGGCGACGCTCGGCGTCGTCCTCGGGGGGCGGATCGGCTACGTGCTGTTCTACCAGCCCTCGCACTACCTGGCGCACCCGGCCGACATTCTGGCGGTCTGGCAGGGGGGCATGAGCTTCCACGGCGGCGCGCTCGGCGTCGCCCTCGCGATCGTGCTGTTCTGCCGGCGTCAGGGCATCCCGATCCTCGGCTTCGCCGATCGCATGGCGGTGGTGACGCCGATCGGCCTCGCCCTCGGGCGGATCGCCAACTTCATCAACGGCGAGCTGTGGGGGCGTGTCGCGCCGCCCTGGTGGCCCTATGCGATGGTCTTCCCGGCCGCTCCCACCCCGTATGCGCCCGACGGCCTGCCGCGCTTTCCGAGCCAGCTGTACGAGAGCTTCCTGGAGGGCTTCGTGCTGTTCGCCGTGATGTGGGCGCTGGCCGGGCGGGAGCGGCTGCGCGCGCGCTTCGGCTTTCTGACCGGCGCCTTTCTCGCGGGCTACGCCGTCGCGCGGAGCCTGTGCGAGTTCACCCGCGAGCCCGACAGCTTCATGGGCTTCGTGCTGCCCGACCTGACGCGGGGGGTGATCAACCTGACCATGGGACAGGTGCTGTGCGTGCCGATGCTGATCGCCGGCATCATCCTGATGTGGCGGGCGCGCCCGCGGCCGGCGGCGGTGGTGGCGGCATCCTGAGCGGCACGCACCCGGAGCGGCTCGACCACTACATGGCGCGCGCCAACGCCGCCTATTACGCGGCGCGCGACCCGTTCGCCGATTTCACCACCGCGCCGGAGATCAGCCAGGTGTTCGGCGAGATCTGCGGCCTGTGGGCCGCCGTGGTCTGGCAGTCGATGGGCGCGCCGCCGGGCGTGGTGCTGGCGGAGGCCGGACCGGGCCGCGGCACCTTGATGGCGGACGCCCTTCGGGCCATCCGCCGGCAGGTCCCGGCCTTTGCCGCCGCGCTGCGGCTGGTGCTGGCGGAGACGTCGCCCCGGCTGCGGGCGCGGCAGGCCGCCGTGCTGCCGGAGGCCGTCTGGGTGGACGCGGTCGAGGATCTGCCGCCTGGGCCGCTGATCCTGATCGCCAACGAGTTCCTCGACGCGCTGCCGGTGCGTCAGTTCGAGCGCACGGCGCGGGGCTGGGCGGAGCGGCATGTCGCGGACGGCGCGTTCGTTCTGCGGCCCGCGCCCGCGCCCGACCATCCGGCGGCGGCCACGGCGGCGGTGGGCGCGGTGATCGAGGTAGGCGAGGCGGCGCGGGGGC
>NZ_BANB01000398.1 GCF_000964365.1 Acidisphaera rubrifaciens HS-AP3
GCGCTCGTCCTCGCCCCGGCGGCGCTGGTCGCCCGTCCGGCCCACGCCTTCACCCCGCCGCAGAGCTTCGCGGACCTCGCGCAGCAGCTGCTGCCGGCGGTGGTCAACATCTCGTCCTCCAGCCACGCCGCCGCCGACAGCGACGGGGGTGGCGGCGGTGGCGGCGGCGGCCCGGACATGCCGAGCTTCCCGCCCGGATCGCCGTTCGAGAAGTTCTTCCACGACTTCATGGACCGCCACCGCGGCCATGGCGGCGGCGACCCGCATGGCGACGCCCAGCCCGCGCCGGAGCGCCGGCTGCAAAGCCTCGGTTCGGGCTTCATCATCGACCCGTCGGGCATCATCGTGACGAACAATCACGTCATCGAGGGCGCCGACGAGATCACCGTGACGCTGCAGGACAACACCTCGCTCAAGGCAACGCTGATCGGCCGCGACGAGCGCGCCGACCTCGCCGTGCTGGAGGTCAAGAGCGACAAGAAGCTGCCGTCCGTCGCGTTCGGCGACAGCGACAAGTCGCGTGTGGGCGACTGGGTGCTGGCCATCGGCAACCCGTTCGGCCTCGGCGGCACCGTCACCGCCGGCATCGTCTCCGCCCGCGGCCGCGACATCCATCAGGGGCCCTACGACGACTTCATCCAGACCGACGCCGCGATCAACCGCGGCAACTCGGGCGGTCCGCTGTTCAACATGAGCGGGGAGGTGATCGGCATCAACACCGCCATCTACTCGCCGTCCGGCGGATCGATCGGCATCGGATTCTCGATCCCGTCCGACGAGGCGCGCAAGGTGGTGGCCGACCTGCGGGAGTTCGGCCGCGTCCGTCGCGGCTGGCTCGGCGTGCGCATCCAGCAGGTGACGCCCGACATCGCCGAAAGCCTCGGCCTGCATGAGCCGGAAGGCGCGCTGGTCGCCGGCGTGAACGAGGGCGGCCCCGCCGAGAAGGCGTCGATCAAGCGCGGCGACGTCATCCTCAAGTTCAACAACGCCGACGTGAAGGAGATGAAGAACCTGCCCCGCATCGTCGCCGATACCCGCGTGGGCGAGTCGGTGCCGGTGACGCTGTGGCGCGACGGGCACCAGATGACGGTGCAGGTCGCGGTGGGCGAACTTCCCGACGAGGCGAAGCTCGCCGCGGCGCAGACCGACGCGCCGGCGAAGGCCGAGGGCGCGAAGACGACCGACATCTCCGGCCTCGGCCTGCGCATCGCCCCGATCAACGACGAGACTCGCGGCAAATACTCGCTCGGCGCGGATCAGAACGGGGTGGTCATCACCGACGTGACCAGCGGCGGCGCCGCGGCCGATCGCGGCCTCAAGCCCGGTGACGTCATCGTCGAGGTGCAGCAGGAGCAGGTCGCCAGCCCGGCCGACGTCGCGTCCAAGGTGGATGCGGTGCGCAAGCAGAAGCGCAAGTCGGTGCTGATGCTGATCCAGAGCAGCGACGGCCTGCGCTGGGTGCCGCTGAGCCTGGACGGCACGGGCGGCAAGCCGGGCTGAGCGGCGCCCGTCGCACAGAGAAACGCCCCGGGGTAGGTTGCGGCCCCGGGGCCGAGTAGGAGCGGCGCCGGTGTTCCCGGCGCCGTTTCAGCCTTCCCGGATCTCTCCCGCGGCGTAGCCCTGGACATAGAGCAGGGCGCGGAGGTCCGCGTGGTCGATGCGGGCCTTTGCCACGGCGGCGACGGCGGGGCGGGCGTGATAGGCGATGCCCAGCCCGGCGGCGTCGAGCATGGCGAGATCGTTCGCCCCGTCGCCGACCGCGAGGGTGGCGGCGGGCGGCAGGCCCCGCTCGGCCGCCAGCGCCTCCAGGGTCGTGCGCTTGGCGTCGCGGTCGAGGATCGGCTCCGCGACCCCGCCGGTCAGCGCGGTGCCGTCGTCGATCAGCACGTTGGCGCGGTGCACGTCGAACCCCGCCGCCTCCGCCACGCGCCCCGTGAAGAAGGTGAAGCCGCCCGAGACGAGGGCGGTCAGCGCGCCATGCGCGCGCATCGTCGCGACCAGCGACCGCGCTCCGGCGGTGAGGCGCACGCGCGCCCACGTCGCCTCCAGCGCCTCCAGCGTCAGGCCGCGCAGCATGGCGACGCGGGTGCGCAGCGCCTCGCGGAAATCGATCTCGCCGTTCATGCTGCGCCGGGTCAGCGCCGCGACCTGCTGGCCGCAGCCGGCGAATTCGGCGAGTTCGTCCAGCGTCTCGGTCGTGACCACGGTGCTGTCCATGTCGGCGACGAGCAGATGCTTGCGCCGCCCCGCGGCCGGCTGGCAGACCGCGTCCACGGGGGCGCCGGCAATGGCCGCCCGGACCGCCGCCATGTCGGGCGCCTCGGGCAGTGCGATGTCGAGCGCCTC